>JAFAUY010000203.1 GCA_019243005.1 Verrucomicrobiota bacterium
CCGACCCCGAGTTGCAAGGTCGATCCGGCGGCGATGGTCGTCCCGCCGGTGTAGGTGTTGTCCCCGGTGAGGATCAGCGTGCCGGTCCCCGCCTGGGTGACGCTTCCCGTCCCGCTGATCACCCCGGGAAAGGTGATCGCGTTCGAATGATCGAAGATCAGGGCCGCATTGTCGGTGACGTTCGCGACGATGCTGCCGGTGGTGCCCCCGGCCCCGAGTTGGAGGGTGCCGGCGCTAATGGTCGTGCCGCCCGTGTAGGTGTTGTTCGCGGTGAGCACGGCGGTGCCCGTCCCGATTTGCTGGACGCTTCCGGTGCCGCTGATCACCCCGCCAAAGGTGAAGGCGTCTGAACGGCTGAAAGCCAGGATGGCGTTGTCGGTGACATTGCCGGCAATGCTGCCGGTGGTGCCCCCGTTGCCAAGTTGGAGGGTGCCGGCGCTGATCGTCGTGCCCCCGCTGTAGGTGTTGGTGCCCGTCAGCGTCAAGGTGCCCGTGCCGACTTTCGTGAGGGATCCGCCGGTACCGCCGCTCGCACCGCCGTCCTGGATCACACCCGACACGGTGGTGCTCAGGTTATTGCCGCCCACACTTAGCATCTTGCTGCCCAGAAAGTAATTGCCGCTGCCTTCAATCGACCCGATTCCCATGCCGGCGGTAGTCAAGCCGCTAATATCGAAGCTGCCGTTCCCATTCGTGATCGCCCGCGCGGTGCCGCCGTCGGAACGATCAAAAAAAAACGTGGAGCCGCCTTCCGCTCCGGAGGCGCCGCCGTTGTTGGTGATCGTCGCGTTGCCGGCTGTCGAGGTGCCCAAGAATTCCGTAAGGCCACTGCGCGCGCCGAAGACATCGCCGCCGTAGTTGGTGATCGTCGCGCTGGCAGCCGTCGAGGCGTTAAGGAACTGCGTGGAGCCGCCGCTCCCACCGCTGAAGGCGCCGCCGTAGTTGGTGATCGTCGCGCTGCCGGCCGTCGAGGCGTTGAGGAACTGCGTGGAGCCAGCGGCCACGATGGTAATCCCGGTAATCCCAGCCTGAAAGGCGGCGCCGTTGTTGGTGATCGCCTGCGCCTTTCCCGAGTTATTCACAATGCCGATGCCTTCGACAGCAAGATTTTGCCCGTTCGTGTTGATCGTGAAGGCGCTCGCCCCGGGCTGGAACGTGATAGACCCGATGGTTACACTTCCTGAAAGCGTCAGCGAAGTCACCGTTGAGATGTTGAAGGTGGCCGTATCACCGGCTGTGACGGGAGCAACCGGGGAGGTAGACCAGTTGGTGCCCGGGTTCCAGTCACCCGAGCCCGGATTAAGCAGCCAGACGGCGCTTACGGCGAGCACCGAGCTGGGCGTCACGACGGAAAGCGACAGCGCGATGAGGAGCGCGCGGATCGAAGCGGCCGGGCTACCGGAGGATTTTTTGGGAGGCCGCTGGGGGTCCTGATCGGTCGGGTTTTCCTGGGCAGAGCGTTCACCGATGGCTGGGGCCGCCAAAAGCGTCTGGGCTGGTCGGTTCATCATTCGTGCGATGACAGGCGTTCGGGTGAAAGGCAACAGGGCAACCGGGCTGACCACCAGGCAGGGGAAACAAACCAGAATCAACACCGCTGAGGCAAGCTCACCTGCAAGCAAACACCCCGGGTTAGTTTCAAAAGAAACCATGTCGAAACCCGGTCGAGGCCGTCAACGAAAAATATTAGATTTTGGCGTGGTGTCCCTTCGAGGCGCACGGCCCGGCCGCATTGGGGGCAGCGTTGCCCCTGGGGGACACGTTCGGCGGTTTGCCGCTCGACGAACGCCTGTTCCAACCCGGCCCGAGAAGCCAGTCTGACTTGAGGCGGGGATAGTGCGGGCTTGACGATAGGTCTCGCTTTGAGCTAGCCTATGTCTGGGCGGTACTGTTTGCAGATTGGCTCTTGCCCCTTGTCTGTTCGAGCCTGATCCTGCCCTGCAGGGAAACCGCCTCCCACGCCCTTTACCTCATTCTAAGCCAGATCTTTTTTTTCAACTGAAGGAGACTCTGGGATAAGTCTCAAAATTGATCAGAAAGGATACCGAAATCAATGAGGCGGATTTTGCTAACCACGGCTGCCGCTGCCGGGCTGCTCATCGTTGTAGCCGTCATCAGCAATTTGCCCGTGCAAGGGCAGAACAACGTCAATTCCAACGACCTTAACCTCGAGTACCAAAGAGAACAACTAATCGGGTTTGCCGTTGCCCCCGTTAGGCTCAATCTCCAAGGTAAAGACCCAGCCATGGTCGGGTTAGGCAGCTACATCGTGAATGCTCATGGTGGTTGCAACGATTGCCATACCTGCCCTTCGTACAAGCCGGGCCACAATCCATTCCCTCCGCCCTTTGGGGTTAGGGGCGACGGGCAGTTCAACGATGTGGGCTATTTGGCCGGAGGCGTCAGTTTTGGGAGCGTTATCTCCGCCAATCTCACCCCGGATTTTACCGGCAAGCCGCGTGGGTTCACCCTGGATCAGTTTAAATTCGCCCTACGCACGGGTCACGATCCGATTGACCAACACGCGCTGGCAGTCATGCCCTGGCCGGTGTTCCGGTTCATGACGGATCGGGACTTGGACGCGATCTACGCGTACCTGAGTGCCATCCCTTCCGCCACGCCGCCTCCTCCAGGCATGGGCTGCACCAGCGCGGGAGAGTGACACTAGATCTGGGGGTGGGCTTTCTTCTCAAGTTCTGGATAAAGCGTTAGGTTTATCTCTCTTGGCGCGGAACTAGTACAGCGCGCCGTAAAGGCTTGACTAGTTATGGCCTGCAGGGCGACCCTTCAGAGAGGTGCTGTAACGATCCAATGCAGATAACTTCAAGTGCCAATGACCCTCCGGAGGTAATTGATGAATATCTTGAGGACGAAGATTAAGGCGGCCGTTCTTACTGGCCTTATCGTATCAGGCTTGCTGATGGGAACCACGAAACGAAGTAACGCAACGGCCTACTTCGAAAGTTTCTATAGCTATTATCAGATTTACTATTCTGACTACACAATGGGACTCGGAACCGCGTATTATTACGCGGCGCTCGCATATTATTACTATTATATAGCGGGATTTTACGCTGACTACTATTCCTACTACGACGACGCTTACGGCGCAAAGTCGCCCATGTACAAAGGGTCGAGCCCGTTATGGGACACCCTCTGGGACTATTATACTACCTACGGAGATTATTACGCCCGCCTCTGACTCAGGGATGGAATGAACCCCGCCGGCTTGGACGTGCCGTACGTAGAGCGCGAGGCCCTGCTGGTGGGCGCGCATAAGCACCCTCTAACATGATATATTGTATAATACCTTAAAATATTTTTGTGTTTAAATCTTACCGGCGCTTTGATACCGGCCTTTGCCCCGGAGGGCCAGCCGATCGTAGCGCGGCACGTCGGTGCCGGGTGGGGCGTTTGAAATAGGCGGGCCACCCAGAAAAGAGATCCATCCATCCGCCATTCACCCTCCGTACGTCTCGAGCAAATCGCGCGACGGCTCGTCCTTAAATTCACCCCCCTCGCGCCGGATCAACCGGGTCGCTTCTTCCGTCCGGCCTTGCTTTCGCAGGATGGCCAGAACCTCAAGAAACGCCCGGAACCGGTCATCCCGGCTTCGACCGGAGCGCCGCGCTTTCAGCAGGGCTTGCAGGGCATTGTCGTCCTGCCCGGCGCGCTCCAGGACCAGGCCGGCAAATTCATAGCAGAGCGGCTCTTTGGGACCCTGCTGGAGGAGTAACCCGGCCAGGCGCTCCGGCTGCCCTTTGCTCTGGAGGACGAGCTCTTGGTAGAGACGCCAAGGGTTGCCTGCGGTTGATGCGGCGAGGTTTTCGCCAAAAGGACGGTAGAGCGGGTCGCCGTCCACCGTGGTCATCCAGGAGATACCCACCAGCGAGGCATAGATGCTCTCGGCAAACGTCATGCCGTTAATGAGCCGGTCGAACATGATATCCAGCATCGGCGTCAGACCCAGGAACGGTTCGTAAACGTTGCCGGTGGTAGCAGCGGCGCCGTGCCGTAAAAGGGGACCGACCCAGAACCGGTCGGCCGTGCGCACGCTGGCGCCGCTGAACGAATGGATGTGCACGGCAATCGCCCCCGGCCGAAAGCGGAAGCCCGGATCGGCGAGCGCGCCCGCCGCCTGCTCGGAGTACCATCCGAAATACAAGATGACGTTGTTAAGGGGGTAACCTGACGGGATCAGTCCCGGGCGCCGGTCGACCAGCACCGGGCGCCCAAGCCGGCCGGCTTCCTCGACGATCCGTTCCAGCCAGTCGTCCCCGCTCTTGTAGGCCGGATCCTGGGTCGCGCGCTCGTCAACGACCGTCCAGCCCCACAGCCCGTTTTTCTCGGCTGCAATCGCGTCGTCGATCATGCGCGTGACATCGGCCGGGGTCGGACCATCGAGGCGCGCCACCAGCATCAGGCGAGGGTCCGTGTCAGGATCCGTGATCGGTTTGAAGCTGCGAAAATAAGGGTTCCTGAGAAAACCGGAAATCTGGCGGCTGAAAGCCCCCAGACCAGCGAGTTCTGAATCCACCGCCGCCTCGTTTTTCATGCCGAAAGGGGTGTCAGGGTCGGGATGATCGCCGGGGTAAAGCGCCTTGAACCGGATTTTCAGCGGGATACCACGGATCAGCGCAACGAAGCGGATCGAATTTGCCGTGACCTGTTTTTGGCCGTCTGCACCGGTCTTTACTTCCCACCAGTGATTCTGCTCGAAGGCTTGGCGCAGCGGTTCGGCGAGCTGCTGGTCGTACGCGTCGCGGTCGATTTCTTCCTCTGGTGAGCAGGTCAGCCCGACGATGTGCGACGGGTCAATCCCGCGGCGCCGCGCATAATACTCGGCCAGCGTTTTACTTTCCCGCGCCGCTTCGTTGTAGACCACGACGGCGGCCTTTGCGAGCGCCTCATCCGCTTCGGCCGCCCGCGAAACGACGGCGGCCAGCGCCAAGGCTGATGAAACCACCAGCCGGCGCACCAGAACCAGCGTCATCTCACCGTAGATCCAGGCGCAGCCCGTCGTAAGCGAGACGAACGTTGGCCGGCAGTTCTTGCTCGACCTCGGCATGCAAAAAATCATGGCTGAGGTGAGTCAGCCACGTCGCGCGAGGCCGCACGAACTCCGCAAATGCAAGGCCCTCGGCCAAACTCATGTGGGTTGGGAGCGCTTTAAAACACGGCGTGCCCAGAACCAACGTCTCGACGCCGTCCAGCAACCCCAGGTCCGGTTCAAACACCCGTTTACAATCGCTGAGGTAGGCCACCATGGGCCGCGACTCCTGGCGGAAAACAAACCCGATCACATGCGCCCGGCCGTGTTCCAGGCGAACCGGGACAATTTCGGTGTTGCCCAGCTGGAAAGGGCCGTTGATCGTTCGCGCTTCAGGATGGACGTAACCGGGAAAACGGGCCTCGCCGCTGAACGCGTAGTAAAAGATGCGCTGCAGTTCCGACAAGGTCTCCCTGGCGGCGTACACGGGCATGCAATCGCCGTTGCCGACGCTGAAGCGCCGCAGGTCGTCAAACCCCATCACGTGATCGGCGTGCGAGTGCGTGTAAAGCACGGCGTCAACGCGGCGCAACTGCGCCCGGATTGCCTGTACCCGAAACTCCGCGCCCGTATCGACCACCCAGGCGGCGTCACCGGTGTCGACGTAAATCGACGAGCGGTAACGCTGGTCACGCGGATCGGAAGACCGGCAAACCGGGCAGCCGCAAAGGATCACCGGAACTCCGACCGAGGTACCCGTGCCCAGAAAGGTGATCGCCAGCATTTATTGAAAAAGGACCGCGGCACCTTTACATAAGCAGCCTGTGCCCGCAACGTTGCGCTCACTCCGGATTCGTCAGCTTGCCTTGGTGGAGTCGTTGGACTGGAGCCTGAAACCGGGCTTCAACGTCGTGACCGGCGAGACGGGCGCGGGCAAGTCAATCATTCTCGGGGCGCTCACCCTGGTGCTGGGTGAGCGCGCGGATAAATCCCTGATCCGGACCGGGGCCGACCAGTGTGCGGTCGAGGCGACCTTTGACCTCGGTGACACCTCTAAACTCGATCTCTTCCTCGAGGAGCACGGGATTGAGCCGTGCGAAGAGGGACAGTTATTGCTCAAACGGGTTTTTACCAGCAGCGGAACAAACCGCCAGTTCATCAACGGCAGCCAGACGACCCTCGCGAACCTGCGGGATGTCGGTGCGGGCCTCGTCGACCTCCATGGCCCGCATGACCACCAGTCGCTTTTTTCTCGCGACCAGCAGCGCGCGATTATCGATGCCTATGCGGATGCCGCTGAACCTTTCCAGCAGTACAGCGCGGAATATGCCGAATTCACCCGGTTGCAAGAGGAACTCGATACCTTGGCGAGCGAAACTTCCGACCAGAACCTGGCCCTCTGGCGTTTCCAGCACCAGGAACTTACCAATGCCGAGCTGCGCGCCGGCGAGCTTGCCGAATTGCAGAACCGCTACAACGTCGCGGCGAACGCCCGCCGCATCCTGGAGCTCACGGCGGCCGTCAGCGAAGGGCTAAGCCAGGCCGATGATTCGATCTTAAACCGGATGGGCGAGATCGCACGGCAACTCCGTGAACTGGAACGGCTCGATCCGGCCACCGGGCGTTTCGTAAACCAGTACGAAGCGGCGGCGGTCGAGGTCGAGGAGCTCGAACGGGCGGTATCCGATTACCAAAGGCGCGTCGAGATCGACCCCGAAGCGCTCCACGAGATGGAGTCGCGCCTGAACCTCCTCCAATCGCTGCAGCGCAAATACCACGGCAACGAGGACGATCTTATTGCCCTCCGGGAAGAGCTCGGCGGCAGGCTCGCCCGGTTTGACCGGCGGGATGAGATCCGGCAGGAACTGGAGGCCAGGCTGGCGGCTCAACGCCAGAAAGCGGCCCTCCGGGCGGCGCAGCTCTCTGAGAAACGGCGCGCCGCGGCGGCAAAGCTTGCTCCCGCCGTTCAACATCACCTGACCGAATTAGGCTTTAAACAGTCGCATTTCGCCGTTAACCTCGAAACCTCGGAAGAACTTGCCCCGCACGGCTTCGACACGGTCGAGTTCCTCTTCGCGCCCAATCCCGGGGAAGCCCTCAAACCGTTGCGGGCCATCGCATCGAGCGGCGAGATTTCACGGGTGATGCTGGCGATCAAGACCGCATTGGCCGCCGAGGATCTCATCGGGCTCCTGGTCTTCGATGAAATCGACGCGAACGTCGGCGGCGAAGTGGCGAACGCCGTGGGCGCCAAAATGCGCGCGATTGCCGAGTCGCGCCAGGTGCTGGCCATCACCCACATGCCGCAGGTGGCTTCCGCCGCCGCCACTCACTTCTATGTGAGCAAAGACGTCGTGGAAGGTCGAACCCGCACCACGCTGCGGCCGGTCACGGGTGAGGAGCGGATTCAGGAAATCGCCCGCATGCTCGGCGGCCGGTCCAAACTGGCCCTGGAGCACGCGCGCGAGTTGCTCACACGGCGGCCACGGTAAGAGGGCGGGCACACGGCGCCACGGCGGACCGCGGCGCATCCACAGATGAAGACGATCATCCGCCGCCGACCCTTACGTGCTGCCACCACGAAACACCCGCGAGGGCGGCGGATCCGCAGACGACGCAGAAAAGAGAGAAAACATCCACAGATCCTACGGATTAAATAGATTACACAGATTCAGAGGATGGCGTGGCATCGTTGCCCTCTTCATTTGTGGCATTTTTCCGCTTGTGGCATTCGTGGCATTTCACCCAACGCCCGGCACTCGTTACGCGTTACCCGCCACCCGCAACCAATGCCAGGTACCAGCCCGCGATCTGGGGGCCAACCAGACTCCAGATGATTGCCCCGAGCGCGAGGTACGGTCCGAAAGGAATCTGAGTGTTCCGGGACCGGCGCAACCACAGTAAAGAGGCCCCGATCGCCGTACCGAGGACGGAAGCGGCCGCGATGCTGAAGACGACGCCCGGCCAGCCAAGGAATGCACCGATGACGGCCATGAGTTTAACGTCCCCAAGCCCCATCGCTTCGCGCGGAAACTGGGCCTTCCTGGTGCTGCCGGCAAATTCAGTCACCTCCGAGAGCGGGATCGTGCGGCCGTCGACGGTAAGCGAATCCCGCCGGAGCACCGCCTCCCGCGCGCCGGTCAGGGACTGGTTTATGGTGAGGGTCAGCGTCTCGATCCGGATCCGGTCCTTTTTGCGGAAAAACAATTCGTCCCACGGGTACACTTCTTCGGCAAACACGAACTCACGGCCGCCCTCGACGGATGTCTGGAACCGGAACTCGATCGGTTCGGACGAGACCACATAAAACCTGCCGAACGCGAGCTTACCGAAATAGCTGATCGCATACAGCGTCCCGTAACCGGCCGCCGCGCCGAACAAGGCCGCCTTGACGCCTGCGGTCCACGTGCCGGCCCCATGCAGGGCAGGCACCAGGGCGCTGCACACGATGCCGAGCGCCGTTCCCGGAAACGTCAATCGGTCCGGGATGATCAGGTGTTCGACATCGATAAACGCCGCCGCCAGCAGGAGCGCGAAAAACAACCAGAAAACGACGGCTTGCATCGGTGGAAACGTCACCGTCGCAAGCCAAAAGAGCATCGCCGCGGCCCCCTCGATCAGCGGGTAACGCAGGCTGATCTTTGCGCCGCAGTCCGGGCAGCGGCCGCGCAGAAACAACCATCCGAACACCGGAACGTTCCGGTACCAGGGGATCGTTCGCTGGCAGCCGGGACAAAAAGAGCGCGCCGGCCGGACCAGCGACACGCCGCGCGGCAACCGGTAAACCAGGCAGCCAAGGAACGAGCCGATGAAGGCGCCGCACACCAGGCTCATCACGGTCAAGAGGGCGCTTGAGAAGCTCATGCTTGGATTGACCGTATTCCCGGCGTGCAGGTTCGGCGCGGCCCCGCATCCGCCAGGCTAAACCGAAACCGGGGGTACGGTGGGAAGGTAATGGCGGGGGACCGTTTCCGCCAGGTCCGCCGTAGCCTCTGCCGTAAAGCTGCTAACTGGCTTTCTGGAGGGCAGGCTCGATCAGTTCGCAGAGAAGGTGGATGATCACTTTGTGCGCCTCCTGGATTCTGGCCGTCGTGTCATGCGGAACCAGGAGTTCAATTTCACCCAGGCCCCGGCAGCGGCCTCCGTCGCGCCCCAACAGAACGATGCTGGATACCCCCTGAGCCCGCGCCTGTTCCAATGCCCGCACCACGTTTGGAGACCGCCCGCTGGTAGAGAGGGCCACCAGCACGTCCCCGGGCTGGCCATAGGCCATCACCTGGCGGGCGAACACCTCGTCAAATGAGTAGTCGTTTCCGGTTGCCGTCAATAAACCGCCTTCCGCGCTCAAGCTGATCGCGGGAAAGGGACGGCGATCCTGAATAAACCTGCACGCGATCTCCGTGGCAAAATGGGAGCTGTCCGCAGCGCTGCCGCCGTTGCCGCAGGTCAGGACTTTGTGGCCGCTCAGGAGGGCGGTCCGTAACCGGTCAGCCGCACGTTCCACGTCGGCTTCCAACGCGGTGATCATCCGGATGGCACGTATGGCGTCTTCGAGGCTGGCTTGAATCGACATGAATGAATGGGCGCAACGCTGCGGCGGCGCGTCCGAAAATTCAAGTTGGAAAACGCAAATAGAGGGCGGGTGCCGAACAAAATTCCACAAATGCCACAGGCAGAAAAATGCCACGACAGCCACGAACAAAGGGCTTTCTTCCATTTGTGGCATGTCACCCGTTACCCGCTACCACCCGAATGGGGCAGGGTAGGCGCGGTAATAGTCGGGCGGATAGGCACGCTCGCCGGGGTAGAAGGGGTGAGGGTAGTCCCGCCGCCGGTCGTACTCCCGGTAAGATGCCTCGTAGCGGCGGACCCGGGGCGCTGACCCGAAAACCGTCACGGGGGTACCCACGGACACGGCGTGAAAAAAAGCAATGGCCTTATCCTTCGGCATACGGACGCACCCGTGTGAAGCCGGGTAGCCTGGCAGGTAACCGGCATGCAGGCCGAAGCCGGGCGCGAACTCCATGAAATAGTGCATCGGCGCGTTCACAAAATGGGTGCCGGCCGGCGTTGGCATGTCGACGTCGGCGTCGGCGATCACGATGCGCCCGTACCGGTCTTCGATCAGCCCGTAGATGCTCGAAGTATGGTTAAGGTCCTTGTTGATGATGCGAAAATTGCCGGACGGCGTCGCGTGGCCGGGCCGGCCCGAGCTGATCGGCGCCTCCAGCACGGCGCGTTGCTGGTAAAGCAGGTACGCCTTTTGTTCGGTGAGGTCGATGTCGATCGCGTACTGCGCCTCGGCCAGCCGCGCCGAAACGAGCCAAAGCCAGAGCAGACCGCAGGCTGCCAGCCAGTTCGGAATCCGGGCCATCCTATAATGACGCAACTTCAGCAAAAAAAATTTGCGCCTTTTTATGGAAAAGACTTTCGGCAAACGGTCTGGACCGATGCCGGCGAGCGGGGTAAGAGGGTTTGTGAGACCCGGGGATGGCGACCTTGATCCGGCTGGGCATCTCACACACCCTCTAATCCTTGCAGCCGGCCGGGACCCGGCGATAGTGCACCGGCATGAGTTCCGCGTTGGATGTCGAACGGCTGCGCAAGGAGTACACGATGCATGGGCTGCGTCGCAGCGACCTGGCGTCGGACCCGTTTGTGCAGTTTAACGCCTGGTTTGAAGAGGCGATCAGGACCGGCGGCCCGCATGAGCCTAATGCGATGAGCCTCGCCACGGCCACTCCGGACGGAGTTCCGTCTGTCCGCGTGGTCCTGCTTAAAGGGTTCGGACCTGAGGGGTTTCTGTTTTTCACGAATTACGACAGCCGCAAAGGCCGCCATCTCGCGGCCAACCCGCGCGCTGCCTTGAACTTCCACTGGTCATGGCTTGAACGTCAGGTCGCCATCGAAGGCGACGTTTCAAAGGTCAGCCGGGAGAAATCCGAGGAATATTTCCGGCGGCGTCCGCTCGGGAGCCGGTACGGCGCCCTGGCATCGCAGCAAAGCCGGCCCATTGAAGGGCGCACCGAGCTCGAACGCCGGCTGGCTGAGGTTCAGGCCCGGTACGGCCAGGATCCGCCCACGCCTGAGAATTGGGGCGGTTACCGGGTGCGCCCGTATCGCTTTGAATTCTGGCAGGGCCGAGAAAACCGGCTCCATGACCGCTTTCTCTATCTGCCCGCTCTGGGCGGCGGCGGCTGGCAGATCCAGCGTTTAAGCCCCTAAGTGCCGCTATGCCGTTCGTTGCTCGTCCGGCTCTGGAAAAGGTCGAGGCGCCGGACTTTGACCTGGAGAAAACCCTTAACTCCGGGCAGGTCTTTCACTGGACCGCGCACGGCCCGGGTTTTGCCGGTACGATCGATGAAATCCCCGTCTACGTCGAGCAGCGTGGGGCTGAACTCTGGGTCACCCCCGGCCAGGGCGCGCAGGTGCGGCGCCACTTCGCCCTGGATCACCCCATGACGGACATCGTCGCTTCTTTTCCCGACGATGACGCGCTCCGGGCAGCCGTCGATTTCGGCCGCGGCATCCGGATCATCCGGCAACCCGCGTGGGAATGCCTCGCCACGTTTCTCACCTCGGCGCTCAAGCAGGTGCCGCACATCCGCGCCGTGTCGCTGGCCATTCGCCGCCGGTACGGGCGCCACCTTCGGCTCGACGACCTCGAACTTTACGCTTACCCTCGCCCGGCGGTGCTGGCGCAGGCATCCCTTGACTCTCTGCGGGCGTGCAAACTCGGGTTCCGGGCGAAAAACCTCCTCGCGGCCGCCAGGATGGTGGCACACGGCGAATTGGACCTGGATGCCATCCGCCATCTGCCGCTGGAGGAAGGGCGTAGCCGGTTGGGTCGCATCCCTGGGGTCGGGCCTAAAATCGCCAATTGCGTGCTCCTGTTCGCCTATGAACGGCTGGAAGTGGTGCCCGTCGACGTCTGGATTCACCGCGCCGTCTCTCAGACGTACCTGAGGGATCAAAAGCGGCGCACCGCCGAACTCGCCGTCCAAGCGTTTTCAGAAAGATTTTTCGGTCCCTATGCCGGGTACGCGCAACAGTTCTTGTTTCACCATTGGCGAATGACGTACCGAAAAGGAGGAAGATGATCCACGTAGCGCTTTCACCTACCGAAATTCGCCGGTTCGCCGCGCTGAACCTCGACGGCGTCACGGCAATCGTTTTTGACGTCCTGCGCGCCACGACGTCGATCGTGACCGGCCTGGCCCATGAAGTGACGAAAATCATCCCGGTCTCAAACATCGAGGAAGCCCAGGCCCTTAAGGAAAAAGACCCTTCCGTCATCCTGGCCGGGGAACGAGGCGGATTGCCGATCGAAGGTTTTGACGTCGGCAATTCGCCCGCCGAGTTCGCGGAGCTCGCCGGCCGGACCGTGGTGATGACGACTACCAATGGCACGTTCGCGATCAAAAGCGTGAGCCATGCCAGCCGCGTTTACATCGGCGCCCTCGTAAACCTCGACGCGTTGGCTGACGTGATTTTTCGGACCCGGCCAAAACGGCTGTTGCTGGTTTGTGCCGGCACCGGTGACGAGTTCAGCCTGGAAGATGCCATCGGCGCAGGCGCCCTGATCGCCCGGTTGCCGGACGATTCGGGTTTGTCGGACGCGGCGATCATGGCCCGGAGCCTTTATGAACGGGTGGGAGACGACATGCTCGAGTGGTTCCGCCATACCCGCAACGGGCGGGCCTTGCTCAAAATCGGCAAGGGAGCCGATCTGGTCGATTGCGCGCAGGTATCGCGCTACGACGTGACCGGCATTTTGCAAGGGGATGCCGTCGTGGCGGCCAAATAATGCGGCGGATCATCCCGCCCCAAAACACAGGGCTTGATCTCGCCGCATTGCGTGCGTAAAACATCGCCTCAACAGCCCCCGGCGGGTGCCGATTTATACGGTTGTGGATCAAGGAGATGGTTTCGCATGGAGTGTAAACGTTCTGGCCGATCCGCCATTTATCATACGGATTGCGGATCAAGGGAATGTGTTCCCATGAGTGCAGACGTTCGGTTGATCCGCCATTTTCATACGGATTGCGGGTCAAAGAGAGGCGTTCCCATGAGTGTAAACGCCTGCTTGATCCGCAATCCGTATTACCGCTTGAGTGCTTAGGACGCCCGACGTAGTCTATCGGGTTTTTGGCAAAAGTGATGTCGGACAGGAAGAAGGTAACGATCGCGATTGCTGGGTCTCTGATCCTACACGTGATCATTATTTTGCTGGTCAGCCAGGCCGGCGTGCTCTGGCCGGATTCCGCCGCGTCGACTGCCTCAGCGCCGAAGCCGGAAGAAACTCCGCCCGAGTTGGCGCTGCTCGAGCAGCCTTCTCCGCCTCCATCCACCCCGGAACGCCCGTACGTTCGCACGGACGACGATCAGAAGACTGACCAGACCCCGAAAGACGCGCCGTTTCAGTCGGATAAAGACACAGCCGCCGCCACTGAACACGAAGGTAAGGGCAAGGATCCCGTTCCTACCGTGGACGGCAAGGAGTTGAAGGGGTTGCCCGACTTGGCGTTGCGCAACGAGAATTATTCGCTCGATCAGCAGGGCAGGGACTTCGCTTCCCTGCCGAGCCAGCCCCCATCGGCCCCGTCTGCGCCCAGCACCGCCGCGCCCGCACCCGAACCCACCGTCACGCCCCCGCCAACGCCGCAACCTACCGCCACCCCGCCCCCGTCCCCAACGCCGGAACCGGTCGCCACGCCGTTGACGACGCCCCAGCCCGTTATCACCCCGGAACCGGCCGCGACGCCCTTGGCGACGACGTCACCCATGGCTACCCCCGAGCCGGCCGCCACGCCGCAACCGGCCGCCACGCCCGAACTGGCCATGGCGCCGCTCCCGGCGCCGGTAGCCACCGTCACGCCGCAGGTAACACCGCCGCAGCCTGTCGCCACACCGCAGCCGACACCGCCGCAGCCTGTCGCCACACCGTCGCCTGTGGCCACGCCGCAGCCGACTCCGGAACGCGAGGAACTGGCCATGCTCCGTCTCGAATCAACGCCGGTCCCCACGCCTGCTCCCGCTCCCACGCCGCTCTCATCGACGCAACCTGTTC
>JAFAUY010000334.1 GCA_019243005.1 Verrucomicrobiota bacterium
CGCCACGAAGGCCACGGCGATCGGGTCATCACCATTAACGTGGAAAATCGGCGCGTCGATCATCTTGGCGACGTCGGTGCAATAAGTCGTGGACCGCGCGTCGGCCGGCAGGGTCGTGAAACCGATCTGGTTGTTGACGATGATATGAACCGTGCCCCCGGTCTCGTATCCGTCCAGTTGCGACAGGTTCAACGTTTCGGCGATGATCCCCTGCCCTGCGAAGGCCGCGTCCCCGTGAATCAGCAGCGGTAAAACCCGGGAACGCTGCTCGGTAGCCCCCAGGATACGCTGCCGGGCGCGGGCTTTGCCTTCCACGACCGGGTTAACGATTTCCAGGTGGCTCGGGTTTGCCGCCAGACGGATGCCGACTTCCGCGCCGCCGGTCTTGCGGACGCTTTCATACCCGAGGTGGTATTTGACGTCTCCATCGCCGGCCACCAGGTCCGGGATGTAGTTTTCCGAGAACTCTCTAAATATGGTGCGGTAACTTTTCTTCAGGAAGTTTGCCAGCACGGTCAGGCGCCCGCGGTGCGCCATGCCCATCACGATCTCGTCGATCTTGCCTTTCGGCGCGCCGGCCAGGATCGTTTCGAGGATGACCATCAAGCTCTCGCCACCCTGCAGAGAGAACCGCTTCTGACCGATGAACTTGGTGTGCACGAACTGCTCAAAGGTCTCGGCCTCCATGAGGCAACGCAGGTAGCCCTTCTGGGTCTCAGGATCGGGCGGCGGCTGGTTGACGCGCGCTTCGATGCGATCACGTACCCAGTCCCGAATTTTCTCGTCCTGGATGTGGACGAATTCGACCCCGATGTCGTCGCAGTAGGCCTTATTGAGCGTATCGAGCAGTTCGCCCAGGGAGATCGGTGCGGCGTCGCGAAAAAACATGGAGGAAACCGTCCGGTTCAGCGGGACGCCGGCCAGGCCCACGGCTTCCAGGGTGAGTTCAGGTACGTCGGGTTTGGCGTCCGCCAACGGGTCCAGGGAGGCCTGCAGGTGACCAAGGCGCCGGTACCTCCGGACCAGCATGTCGATACGGTCGCGCAGTTCGTCCGCCTTTTCACCCTCCGCAGCGGCCGGCACAGCCTGCTGCTCGTTCCCATTCCGACCGGGTGCAAGGCCCAGTTCAAAGCCTTCGAAAAACGCGGACCAACTCGAATCAACGGACGCCGGATCCTGTTTCCAACGCTGGTAATACTCGTCTAAGAGGTCGGCGTTCCAATCGTTCAAATAGGATGTTCTCATCTTCAAGCTCGCAAAGCGGTGGGGGATGGAATGTAAGCCAACTTTAGCCACACCCAAACGAAAATTCCGGTTTTTAACCCGGAGGCGCAAGGGGGGAGAACCCGGGACCAAATATCTTCCGACGCCGGTTTTGCTTTCCAAGGATTCCGGGTGGATAGATTCCCGGCCCGGGCAAAACAAGATAGGAGCCCGGCATAATGATCAAGGTCGAGCAACTTACCAAGAAATACGCGGGCATTACCGCCATCGACCGGCTGACCTTTGAGGTCGGCAAGGGTGAAATCGTCGGGTTTCTCGGGCCGAACGGCGCGGGCAAGACGACGACCATGCGAATCCTGGCCGGGTACATGCCGGCCACGTCCGGACGAGCCTGCATTGGGAAATACGACGTTTTCCGGGAATCATTGCAAGCCCGCCGCTGCCTCGGCTACCTCCCGGAAAACGTGCCGCTGTACCACGAGATGCGGGTAAGCGAATACCTCCGGTTCCGGGGGTCTTTGAAGGGGTTGCGCGGCTCGGGGCTTCGCCGCCGGATCGGCGCGCTGGTGGAACTCTGCGGGTTGCGCGAGGTGGAACGAAAGGTGATTGCAAACCTCTCGAAGGGATTCCGCCAGCGGGTCGGGCTGGCGGAAGCGCTCATCCATGAACCGGCCCTCCTGATCCTCGATGAACCGACCATCGGTTTAGACCCCAACCAGATCCGGCAGGTGCGCGAGCTCATCAAAGCCTTGGGTGAGCGCCACACGATTCTGCTTTCGACGCACATTTTGTCCGAGGTCGAAATGACCTGCTCCCGGGTCCTGATCATTCACCGGGGCCGTATCGAAGCCTCTGATTCTCCGGACAACCTGGTACGGCAACTGCGTACGTCCGGCGTGATCCGTCTGGAGGTCCGGACCGCGGCGGAGGATCCGAAAACCGCGATTGCAAGTGTGCCGGGCGTGAAGGAAGTCACGGTCATGTCCGAGCAGGATGGCTGGCTCACCTGTAAGGTCCGGACTGAGGCCAACCTTGACCTGCGCTCCAGCCTTTTCGATCTTGCCACCGAGCGGCACTGGCAATTGCGTGAGTTAACCCAGGATCGAGCGACGCTGGAAGACGTGTTCGTCGAGCTGACGCACACCGATGCCTGATCACGGTTGTTTATGCGAAATTACCTCGTCCTGCTGCGGCGCGAATTGACGGCTTATTATCTCTCCCCGATCGCGTACGTGGTGCTTTGCCTGTTTCTCATCCTCAACGGGCTTTCCTTCTACTTTACGCTCGTGTCGCTCTCACGCGGCCCGTTCACCATCACGGTGGTTCAAGCATTCTTTAATGACCTTTTCTTTTGGATTGCCTACCTGCTGGTGTTCCCGGTCATCACGATGCGCACGTTCGCGGAAGAGTTTAAGCTCGGTACCATCGAAACGCTCATGACCGCGCCCGTTCGGGACGAAGAGGTGGTGGCGGCCAAATTCAGCGGCGCGTTTTTGTTTTACCTCACCCTGTGGATTCCCAGCCTGCTCTATTTCCTGATCCTCGGCTGGTCCGGTAATCGCAATGCGGCGGGCTTCGGTGCGCAATTGTGGGGGCCGTACGTCCTGCTTTTTGTGATGGGAATGTTCAACACCGCCCTTGGATGTTTCGCCTCGGTGCTAACGTCCAATCAGATCATTGCCGCCATGCTTGCGTCGGTGCTGGTACTGGGCACATTTTTCCTCACATTGATGGGCTACGTTCTGAATTCGCCAAGTCCATGGCTGCGCGAGTTTTTCGCCTACGTGGCGCCGGTGGATCATATGGATGCGTTTTCGCGCGGCATTGTGGACAGCCGCGCCCTGGTCTTTTATCCCAGTTGCGCGCTGTTCATTCTTTTCCTGACTTACTAC
>JAFAUY010000106.1 GCA_019243005.1 Verrucomicrobiota bacterium
GAGAAGGTTCTTGGGCGTATGTTCCAGGTTGATGAACTCCTGGATCCGGGTCTCATAGCCGGCCGCCTCGAGGCATAAGGCCCGGAGCGTATCGGTGACGGATTCCGCCAGACGATCAACCTGGATGCCGAAACGGAAGAGTGGTTCCAACCCCTCCGGCGCCCGAATCTGAGGACGAACTTCTTTATGGCAACACGGCGCGGCCAGGATCCAGTGCGCACCCGCCCGGATTGCTTCCAGCAAAGCGTCATCAGTGGCGGTGTCGCAGGCATGAAGGGCCACGACCAGGTCGGCGCCGGCGAGTCCGGTTTCGGCAATCCGGGCGGCTTCGAACCGCAACCCGCCGTAACCGCAGTTCCTGGCAATCTCGTTGCCGAGGTCCACCAAGGGCCGGCGCTGCTCAATGCCCGTAACGTCCGCCTGCAGACCCTTTTCCGTCAGAAATACGTACAGCGCGAATGTCAGGTAGCCTTTACCGGAGCCGAGGTCGACGACTTTGATGCGTTCGCCCGGCTTCAGGTCGCGGATGAGCGGGGCGACCAGTTCGATGAAATGATGCACCTGGCGGTATTTGTCGCCCATCTGGGTCCTGGGTCGCCCCGACGGATCCAGGACACCCAACTGGACCAGGAAACGTTCATCCCGCAGGAGCCGCGCTTTGGACTGGTCGTGCCGGAGCGAAGGCGGTTCTCCGGTTTCCGGCTGCCGGCGAAGCTGCGGCTTGCCCCGCCGGTTAAACACCAGTTGGACCCTTTCAGCCGTGCTAAACAGGGTTGCGGCCAATGCGGCGGTACCCAGCCAGGCGCGAATCCGGGCCAGAGCGTCTGCCGCGGGAAAGTTCTTGGTGATATCGCGATCCGGGTAACGATGAACAAAGGAAAGTTGCAGCTCGCCCCGCACTTCCACGGGCCGCACGTAGATGTGTTCCTGACCGGCCAGTTCGTCGCGCAATTTTCCCAGCGTCAATTTACGCAAAGTGCCCCCAGCCAGTGCGTTCTGCAGGTTGGAACAAAACACGTCGACCGCGTTCATGACGTCTCGCCAGTTATTTGATGATTTCGACTTTGCACTTCGGCAGCGCCTGCAGAAACGCGCGTCCGTATGGCTTGGTGAGGACGCGGTTATCCAGGATTACGACCATACCCCGGTCGGTTTTGGTCCGGATGAGGCGGCCGACCCCCTGGCGAAGCTTCAGGATCGCTTCCGGCAAGGAGTACTCTGAGAACGGATCGCCGCCGTTGGCCTGGATGTGTTCCAGCTTGGCTTCCGTTAACGGGTGATCGGGAACCGCGAACGGCAACCGCGTGATGATCACGTTGGAGAGCGCTTCACCCGGGACGTCGACTCCCGCCCAGAAACTATCGGTCCCGAACAAAACGCCGTTGCCGGCCTTCCGGAAGCGATCCAGCAAACGGGTGCGTGACGCGCCCTGGCCCTGCACAAGGAACGTATACTGCTGGGAAAGGTCCGCTTCCATCCGTTCAGCCATGGCGGTCATGGTCTTGTAGTTGGTGAACAGGACGAACGCCCGCCCGCAACTCTCGTCGACGAAATGGCTGATCCAGTGTTCCAGGGCGTCTTCGTACCGCGGATCGCGAGGGTCGGGCATCTTTTGCACGACGAACAAGCGCATCTGCTTTTCGTAGTCGAACGGGCTGCCGATCTGCCGGGCCTCGACCTCAAATGCGCCGACACGGTTTCGAAAATAAGCCAGATCCTCGCGGCCCACTGACAAAGTGGCGCTGGTCATGATGCAGGTGCGGCCTTCCGGAAACAGCAAACGCCCAAGCGTCCCCGAGACGTCAACCGGCGTCGCGTGCAGGTTAAGGTACTGCCCGGTTTTGCCGGTGCGCTCGATCCAGTAGACGTGGTTTTCCTCGACTTGGCTGAGGAACCCGGCGATCCCGACCCGGGCGTCGCGGATGCGGCGACCCAGATCCTGCAACTCGCCTTTCAGGGCCTCGTCCTCCGTTTTCTTCACCAGTCCTACCACGGCCGATTGGACCCGCGCCAGCGCGGTTGTGATCGAATCCGGCACCGGGTCGGGCTCGCGGATACGGCATTCGCGACCTTTGCGCAAATCGACAGCCTCTCCGAGGCTGCGAAAGAAGCGGTCCAGGGCGTCGTGCGCTTCGGCCGTTTCCCGTACCGCGGCGGGCTCACGCAGCAGGGCAAACAGGCCCTTCTGCGTTTTCTGGTTATAAAGGCGTTGCAAGGCTTGTCGCAGCCCGTACTGGGAAACCCCGATCCCGATCTGGCGGGACGCGACCGCTTCAAGCGTATGCGCCTCGTCGAAAATGACAAAGTCATTCGCGAAAAGGTACCCGGATGCGCGGCTCTCGGCCTCACCGGCGTTGTCCAGCGCCAGAAAAAAGAGCGTGTGATTTACCACCACCACGTCGGCGCTGATGAGTTGTTTGCGGGCACGCTGGTAAAAGCAATTTCCGCCCGGCCCGCACCTTTTGGGCGTACAAATGTGCGCCTCGCTGCAAACCTGGCTCCATACCGCCGGGTCGGGCTCGACGTCAAAATCGCTGAGGGTACCCTCGGTCGTGCGCTGGCTCCACGCTTGAATCCGGCGCAGTTCTTCCTGCTCGGGGCTCGTAAACAGTTCGGTCTGATTCTGCAGCGCCCGGGCCAGCCGGGTCGGGCACAGGTAATTCTGCCGGCCTTTCAGGAGCGCCGCCTGGAACGGCCGGTCGAGCAAACGCCGGACGATCGGGATGTCTTTCTGGAGGAGTTGCTCCTGCAGGTTGATCGTGTGCGTCGAGATGATGGCTTTGCGCTGGTGATCCAGCGCGAACTGCACGGCCGGCAGAAGGTACGCCAGCGATTTTCCCACGCCGGTGCCGGCCTCTACCACCAGGTGGTGCTGTCCCGTCAGGGCGCGGGCCACCGCCACGGCCATCTCCTGTTGCTCGGGCCGGTATTCAAAGTTTTTTGCGGTCGAAAGCAGCCCGTCGGGGTCGAACATCTCACGGATGCTCTGAGCAAAGTCATCATTAAAATCCTCTCGCAGGGCGATCACAGAACCCCAAAAATACGCTCGTACACCCCAATTTTCAAAGGATCACACCGCGGAAAGCAAGACGATTATCCGCCGCGCACGCCTGCACACGGTATTGCCGGCAGACACCGCGCGCGGCGGATCCGCAGAACACGCAGAAAAGCGAGGGTTCGGGGTTCGGGGCGGCATCATTGGCGCCGGTTGCTGGTGTCAAGTTCCGGGTTTGTGGAGCATTCGTTCCCCTGCCTGCGCGGTCTGCGGGAAGATTG
>JAFAUY010000004.1 GCA_019243005.1 Verrucomicrobiota bacterium
CGCCGGCCGAAATGGGGTCGTTAGCCGCCAGTCCGCGCAGGGACCAAACTGCGCCTGCCAAAGCTTTTGCGCAACGTCATGCGCAGGCGGCTTCATGACGCCCCCCGTCGAGAGGCAAACCCGGGAATGGGCCGCGTGGTGGGCCCAAAGCGCTTCGACCAGCCGAAAAGTGAGCGGGCAGCCGGGAAAAACTTCGGTTTCGGGATTACCGGCCTCGGGTGAACCGCCGTCACGAAAGCAGAGTTCGCCCGAAAACAAATCGCCGTCATTTCGCCAAAGCCGCGCCGCCTCACCTTCGGCAAGAACTTCCAGGCGATCGTGCCAGGACCGTTCGCAAACCGCCCCCAGGGACGAGAGGCCTTCTTCGAAAAAGTCGATCAAGTACTCGGGGCGCGGCGGGATCTTCTGAAACTTCATCGCAGGACCGGAGGGTTAAGTGCTTTCGTAATCGTGCGCGAACAGCGTTTCATCGAGCCGTTTGGTCTCTTCGAAACCGGAGCGTGCGCGGCTGAGTTCATCCCCCAGGGTCTTGAACGCCCCGGCAACGTCGTCCTCCGCCGCATTCTGCCAGCGGCGGAAGATTTCCTCTTCGAAATCTTCGCTCGTGAAACGCTCACCCAGGATGAGCCCCGTCTCGCCGACTACCAGGTCAAATAAATTCAGCTTTCCCTCCAGGATCTCAAGCAGGTGCGCCTGCAGGGTCCCCGACTGCACCAGGTTATAAATCTCAACCACCCGTTCCTGGCCGATCCGGTGCAGACGCCCGATCCGCTGTTCGATCTCCATCGGGTTCCAGGGAAGATCGAAGTTCACCAACCGGTGGCAGAACTGAAGGTTGCGACCCTCGGTTCCACTTTTCGTCAACAGCAAGGCGCCACCCTGGTCACGAAACGCATCGACAAAGCCCTGTCGTTGTGCCGCCGGGGTTTGACCGTTCAAGACCCACGTCTTCACTCCGGCCGTCGTCAGTGCGCCTGCCAACGCCTCCTGGGTGGCGAGGAACTGGGTGAAAATTACCAAGCCCCCCTCGGTCCGGGTCAGGGCTGGCAGAGCGGAACTTTTCCTTTCCCAACTCTGCTCCAAGAGTGCCTTTGTTCTCCACCGTTTCGCCAGGTCCGGTCGAGGAAATTTTTCGAGCGCTTCCAACCATGCCGCCGGACTGCTGCCCGCCGCCTGCAAAAGCAACCGGCCCCACAAACTGGCTTTGGCGGGGTGCATAGCGTGAAGGGCCGCGCGCAGTTCGCGCTCCCACTCATTCCAAAAACCGCGTTCGGCCGATCCCGGCTCGTAAAGCACGGTTTCGGCGCGCCGCTCCGGCAGCCGGATACCGGCATTCGCCCGGGTATTGCGGATCATCACCTGCCCGAGTAACCGGCGGAGTTGGTCGGGCTCGCGTGGTTCATACGGCCGCTCCCGATCGACAAAGCGGCGGCGGAATTCCTGCGGCGAAGGCAAATGCCCCGGCCTCAGCAGGGTGACCAGGTTGTAAAGTTCCTCGAGCGAATTCTGAACCGGGGTGGCGGTGAGCAAGAGCAGAAACTGGCGCGGAAGCGCATTCACGGCTTCCCAGGCTTTCGACGTGCGATTGCGCAAATGATGCGCTTCATCGACGATCACCATGTCCCAGGGCCGGTGCGCCGCCAACGTAAGGTGCGTATCTTGTTTGAAGGTGTGAATGGAACCGATGATCCCATTCTCCTCCTTCCAGAACCGTTCCGGGTCGCTCCGGAACTGCGGCTGGTTGGTGGTAACGGCGGAGAGGGAAAACTTGCTCTCCAACTCTTCCGCCCACTGATCAACCAGGGACGGAACCGTGAGCACGAGATACCGGCGCACCATGCCGCGCGTGAGGTATTCCTTAAGCACGAGTCCGGCTTCAACCGTCTTGCCGAGACCGACCTCGTCAGACAGCAGGGCCCGGCCACGCAGGACGCCGGTGACCCGCAAGGCCGTGCGAAGCTGATATTCGAGATGATCGATCCGGCAATACGGAAGGCAGAGCAGATCGTCCGACTGATTTGAGACCCACATCAGCGATGCCCGCTCTACTCTCAGAAAGTTCTCGGTGCCCGAATACGTCCGGGCAAGGGCATGCGCCGGCCATTGCGGCGCCGCAATCTCGAGGCGCACCTCGGGAGACAAGTGGAACGCAGGTTTACTGATGGGGGAGGAAATGTCCTGTGGTCGAGTTTTAAGATCCGGTTGCCGGGAGCTCATCGGGCGCTTGGATTCCGCAGCGTACGCGGAAACCAGCCACAGATTACACCGATCCCCGAGATCATAAAGGGTCGAACGCGCTCACCCCGTCACACGGCGGCCACGGCATCACACCACGGCCACAGCATCTCTTTTACCCGGCACTCGACCCTCACAGCATCACACGGCGCCACGGCAGACCACGCAGAAAAGGCAGAAATCATCCACAGATTACGCAGATTACACAGATTAAGGGCACAGCGTCTCTTGTAGCCGACGCCCGGCACTCATCACCGCCTCCTCACTTGTGGCATTTCTTTGCTTGAGGCATTCGTGGCCTTTGCTGCCGCTCCAAACTCCGAACCCCAAACTCTGCCACCAGCGCCGGATAACGCCGGCTGAACGATGGCCGCGCTTCGCCGCCAGTGGTGGAACATGGCCAGGCTCGAGGCCGCCTCCGCCGAGAATGCGAGGAATCGAGGACTGCACTTGGAGAACGCAATGGTTTTCATAAACGGGGCTTGTGCCTCATGCTAATGCTTAACCCGTGCCAAGCCGGCACCGAGTCGCGAAAGTCGACGCTGCGACGACTCATCAGGTAGAAGCTATTCAACTTGAGGTACTTATGAGCCAAGGCTCGGTCCCGTCATGACCGGCCGGTTAGGTCGAAGCTGCGTCATCGGGCCGGCTCAGCCCATCGCCATCCCACCTATGGGACAGAATCTTCCCAGGGATGACCTTTCCCCCCTCCTTCACCGTGGTTGCCGTGCCGACGCAATCCGGAGGCCTCCCGGGCTCATAAATTTCCTTGCTCCGCCGGAGTATATAACATAACGAATTGTTGTTATCAAATTTTCCCTTATGCCTTCCAAAGTCTACTCCGCGGCGGTGGTTGGCGTTGACGCCTTCGAGGTGGAAACCGAGGTCCACGCCAGCTGGGGCAACGATTTCAGGATCGCCGTGGTCGGCTTGCCGGACACGGCCGTCAAAGAAAGCAAGGATCGTGTGCTCAGCGCCATTCATAATAGCAATCTGCGCGGCCCTGAAGGCCGTATCACGATCAACCTGGCGCCGGCTGACCTGCGCAAAGAAGGGCCCAGTTTCGATCTGCCGATCGCCCTGGGTTTGCTGGTTCTCAACGAGAAAAGCCGGTTGCCCGACCTGGGATCTTTTTCATTTGCCGGCGAACTTGCCCTGTCGGGCCAACTCCGTCCCGTTAAGGGCGCGCTCGCCATCGCGCTCGAAGCCCGCCGGCGCGGACGGCGCACCCTGGTCGTGCCCGTTCAAAATGCGAACGAAGCGGCCATGGTGGACGGTATCGAGGTGATTGGCGCCGCCACCCTCGCCGAAGTGGTGCTCTATCTGCGTTCCGAACGGGAACTCACCCCGGTCATCCCTTCGCGTGAACGCCCGGAATCCCGGTGCGAAGTCGATTTTTCCGAGGTGAAAGGCCAGCCCCACGTCAAGCGAGCCATCGAAGTGGCGGCTGCAGGCGAACACAACCTGCTGATGATCGGCCCGCCGGGTTCGGGTAAATCGATGATCGCCAAGCGCATTCCTTCCATCCTGCCGCCCCTGACCGTGGCTGAGGCCATCGAGACCACCCGGATTCACAGCGTCTGCGGTCTGTTGGACGGCAAGCACCCCTTCGTCTGGGAACGGCCTTTCCGCAGCCCTCACCATACGATTTCCGACGCCGGCTTGCTGGGCGGCACCGCCCACCCCTCACCCGGCGAGGTCAGCCTCGCCCACCACGGCGTACTTTTCCTGGATGAGTTGCCCGAGTTCCGTCGCTCCACCCTCGAGGTGTTGCGCCAGCCGCTCGAGGATGGCCGGGTCACCATCTCGCGCGCAGCCGGCACGATGACCTTCCCGGCAGAGTTCATGCTGGTGGCAGCCATGAACCCCTGCCCCTGCGGCCACTACGGCGATACCCGGCGCGAATGCCGGTGCAACCCCGCCCAGGTGCTCAAGTACCGCAGCCGGCTTTCCGGGCCGCTGTTGGACCGCATCGACCTGCACGTCGAGGTACCCGCCATGGAGCTTAAAGACCTGACCACGGTCCAGGATGGCGAAAGCTCCTCAGCGATCCGCGAACGAGTCACCCTTGCCCGGTTGCGCCAGCAACGGCGCTTTGCCGGTGAACCGTACATCTCGGCCAACGCCCGCATGGGCCCGCGGCTGTTGCGAAAACATTGCACCCTGGAACCGGACGGGGCCGAGTTGCTGCGCCAAGCCGTAGGCGTGCTCAACCTGAGCGCGCGTGCTTACGATCGAATCCTGAAAGTGGCGCGCACCATCGCCGATCTCGCCGGTGCCGACCGCGTCGGGCCGGCCCACCTGGCTGAGGCCGTCCAATACCGCACCCTCGACCGGCAGTTGTGGTAGGTCACACGGCGGCCACGGCGGAACACGGCGACCACGGCGCATCCACCGATAAAGACGATCATCCGCAGAACACCCTTACGTGCTGCCACCACGAAACACTCGCGGGGGCGGCGGATCCGCAGAACACGCAGAGAACGCAGAAAAGAGAAAACGTCCACAGATTACGCAGATTACACCGATTAAGGGCAGACCAGCGGGAAGAGAACCTCCCGGCTTGACATCGGCTGCGCTCCCCCAGAATCGCACCCGTTACCCGTTACCCGTTACCCGTTACCCGTTACCCGTTACCCGTTACCCGCAAGGCCGACTCGAGTCGCGCGATGACCATCGCCGCGCTGACCTGGTGCATGCACGCGTGGCCGTGCGGGCACTGCGACAGGTTTCGAAAATTGCACGGCGAACACGGCAGGTCGGCGCGCACCACCGCCTCCGGCTGGCGATACGGCCCGATGTGGACGGGATTGGTCGGGCCAAAGACGCTGACGACCGGCGTTTCCAGTGCCACCGCCAGGTGCATGGCGCCGGAGTCGTTTGTCACGCAGACGGCCGCCCGCTTGATGATGGCTGCAAGCTGGCCCGGCGTCGTCTGGCCGCAGAGGTCGAGTGCGCCAGGGCAACGCTCGACGATACGCTTCGCGAGCCGGCCGTCGCGTTTGGTCCCGAGCACCACGACCCCGAACCCCTGCCGTTCAAACCATTGGCCGACCTCCGCAAAGCGTTCGGCAGGCCAATGCTTCGTTTCCCACATCGTGCCCGGCACCAGGGCGGCAAAGCTTTGTGACGCCAACCGGCCAACCAATCGCTCCGCGCCAGCCTTAGCCGCGGGGGATAAGAAAATCCGCTCGTCAGGCGGTGCGTCATCCAAACCGAGGATCGGCCCGAGCCACAGGTACCGCTCGACGGCGTGAACGTCGAGCGTCGCGATCGGGATACGATGCGAGTAAGCCACCCACGATCCCTCTCGCGCCCCGGCCCACCCTCGCTGGGGTACATTGCGAAGCTCGTGATACGCCGATTCCGTAGGTCCCCTGCTGACCGGCCGGTCGAAGCCGATGCGCACGGGCGCACCGGTCGCGAGGGTGAAGAGGGCCGAGCGCATCTGGCCATGCAGATCGATCACCAGTTCGTACCGGGCACGGCGCAGCTCTGCGAATAGCCGAAACGACTCCAGGGTCGCATCCCACGCCCGGCCAAGACGCGCGAGCTTTTTCCGATCAAAAAGCACCACGCCCGAGAGTGCCGGGTGATGCTGCACCAACTCGGCATTTTCCGGCGTGATGAACCAATCGATCTGCGCGTCCGGGAAACGGGTGCGCAATTTCGGCAGCAGTGGAATGGTGTGCACCACGTCGCCGAGCGCCGACGGTTTAATCAGGAGGATACGGGAAAAGTTTCGTGTCTGAAGCGATTCAACTTTCAAGTATTTGTCGATGGTCCTCTCAAATAATACCGTTTGCCAAAAATACGTTCCGAAATGACCGGCGCTCGGCCGTGGAGAGATATCCCTTATTTCGGAACGTTTTTTTTGGCAAACGGTATAACGGTACGCCTACGTGCTCAGGCGTGAGTTGCAAATGGACCGAGCAACTTTTTTACGGTGGCCGAGAACCGATGCCGTTTCTGCTCACGGCGCACAACTTCTTCGCTGGTGACCCAATTAAACTGGATCACACGCCGCTCGCCGGTGAACGGCTTATGGCCGTGCCACGAATTGTCGCTGCGTTTAAAGGCAAGCAGGGTACCCTCCACCGGCGGCACTTCAAGGATCACGTCGTCGAGATCGGTCCCGGACCGGAGGAGCCGTAACCGTCCGCCGGCGTTTTCCCAGCCCGGGTTCATGTAAATCAGCAAGGTGAGAATTTTGGTCGCCGAATCGGTATGGATTTTGCCGTCTTTGTGCGAACAGCGCCCGCGCACGGTGATCATCGAGGGCCGGCCCGCGAGATCCACGGAAAACTTTCGCCCAAACGCCGCCCGAAGTTCCGGGCTCTCAAGGTCGTCGATCAATTCCTTGAACTTGGGCCCAAAAGTCACCTCACTCAGCGGAAAACTGCCGGGCTTTGGCACCTTCGGGTAATCGGCATTGATCGCTTCGCGCACGTCTGGTTTCACAAACTCCGGCACAACCAGATACTCAAAGGGCTCACGGCTGAGAGGCGTTTGTTCAAAACGCGCGAGATCCAGTGTCCTCATGGTTACGACTTTTCAGGTACATCAACATCATCATCACCATACGGGTGGTGTGTTAAATGGCGACCATACAGAACTATGTATGTTGTCGCCGGATAACAACCGGGTTTACAACTCACTTGATGCGGTCATAAACTTGATACGATCGCAATACCCGTAGCGTAGAGCAGGTAAAGAATAGCCACGACCACCCCCAGATGCATCGTCGCGCGCGTGGCCCGAATAACGTAGCCGGTAGATCCCTGTGTGCCCGGGTAAAGCCTGGGCGGTGCGATGGTCGCCACGCGCGCGCCTGTCGCCGGGCGCTCTTCCGAGATCAAGATCTGGCCGGTGGGCAGTGTTCCCGCGAAGACGTTATTCACAGGGTGCAGGGTCGCCGCGAGCGGATGGAGGACGAAGTGATTGCCCCAGACGGCAACAGCCAGGGAGGTTTCGACGGAAAGCGTCGGCTGCACGAGATCCTGGGCTGAGAGCCAGCCGACGAAAGCGCCGATCAAATCCCACTGCCCCCGCTGCAGCCGGGGCGCAATCGCTTGCGAAAGCTGCGAATCCGTCGGCTGATCGCCGACGCGCAGGTTCGAAATCGAACTCGACAGGGCGGCCGCCAGCTTCGTCGCGAGCTTCGCCTGATCATCAGGCGTCAAACCGCGAAGGTTCGCGAGGGCGATACCGAAGGTTTTCATCATCGACTCCGCCCACTGGCGCCAGATATAAAACAACCGTGTCGTGACCACGACGTCGACCCAGCTGGTGAGATAGAGAACCCCCAGACGGTCCAGCAGCGTCAGGAGTGTGATGTTATTATTCATGTAATCGCAGACCATCTGCTGGATCTGGCTATCAGCGATGTGGTGGGCACGCATGGTGCCTTGACCGCTCTTTACGAGCACCCGGGCCCTGCCTCGGCCGCTATACTCATCCTGATGCGGAGTCGCAGGGTCATAGGCGCCTTCTACAGGCCCCAGGGCACCCCGTGTCACAGGATTCTGCAGGTAACCCGTCGTCTTGTCGACGAACTTGGCGGTATCCCGATCAAAGCCAATACGATCATGAACCTCAAACCGGCGCGTTGATCGGTTATAGACTATGGGCACAAAGCACCTCCGTCTTGACGTTTGACCATAACGACGGAGCGCCGATTTTCAAGGCGGTGGTAAAACCCCCGAGGCGCCTGACAAAGTCACGCCAGGCGACAAGGATCGTATCCTGCGAATTGCAAATTGAAGGGCACTGAGGCCGGTGATTGAGACGGGCTTGGGGTGACCTTTTCCCAAGGATCACACCTGCCATTTCGCCGCAGCGATCATGGTTGACACGTCAACTTACCGCAAGTTCGCCCGACACGCCTTCACGGACCGCTTGCCGTGCGCCCGCGCAATCATGACCGCCTTGTGCTATGCTTGAGCCATTCTTGTCTACCGGAGTACATGGCTGAAACACCTGAAGAAAAAGCGACCACGCGGAATGACCCGACAAACGAATTGTATCGCATCCGCCACTCCTGCGCGCATGTGCTCGCGACCGCGATCCTCCGCCTCTGGCCCGAAGCTCAATTTGCTGCCGGACCGCCCGTAGAGAACGGGTTTTACTACGATCTCGAACTGGATCATCGCATCACGCCGGAGGACTTCCCTCGCATTGAAGAAGAGATGAAGAAGGAGATCAAGGCGAATCACCTCTTCGAGCGGATGGTGGTCAGCCGCGATGAAGCCATCCGGCTGGCCGAAGAGGGACGCCTGGCCTCTTTGGCGGCCCGCTCCGTCCCGAGCAAGTTCAAACTGGACATCATCCACGGGATCCCTGCAGACGAAGAAATCTCCCTGTATCGCAACGGCGACTTCACCGATCTCTGTGCCGGACCGCACGTTGTGCGGACCGGAAATATTGGGGCGTTCAAGCTCACCGCACTGGCGAGCGCCTACTACAAGGGCAACGAGCGAAACCCGCAGCTCCAGCGGGTTTACGGTACGGCGTTCAAGACGAGGCGCGACCTGGACGCGTACTTCGCCATGCTCGAAGAGGCGAAAAAACGGGACCATCGCAAGCTCGGGCACGAACTTGAACTCTTCACGTTCGATCCGGACGACGTCGGCCCCGGTTTGCCTCTGTGGTTGCCGCGCGGCACCGCGGTGATTGAAGAGCTTGAGAAACTGGCGAAGGAAACCGAGTTCGCTGCGGGCTATCAGCGAGTCAGAACGCCGCACGTGGCGAAGGAAAGCATGTGCCTCAGGAGCGGTCATCTGCCTTACTACAAAGAATCGATGTTTCCTCCGATGCAGCTCACCGAGACCCAGGATGATCCTGACGGAGCGGAACACCGCTACTATTTGAAGGCGATGAACTGTCCTCACCACCACAAGCTCTATGCAGCGGTGCCGAGGAGCTATCGGGACCTGCCGTTACGCCTGGCGGAATACGGGACCTGCTATCGCTATGAGCAGAGCGGTGAACTTTTCGGCCTGATGCGGGTTCGCTCAATGCAGATGAACGACGCGCACATTTACTGTACCCCCGAGCAGTTCGAGCAGGAATTCACGGCCGTCAACGAGATGTACGTTAAGTACTTCAAGATCTTCGGCATCGAGAAATACCTGATGCGCTTCTCGACGCACGACCCGAACCGTCTCGGGGAGAAATTCGTCGGTGAACCGGAGCTTTGGCTGCAGACCGAGGACATGGTTCGCCGGGTGTTGCAACGCTCAGGCATAGACTACATCGAAGTTCCGAATGAAGCTGCTTTTTACGGACCGAAAATCGACGTGCAGGTCTGGAGCGCCATCGGGCGTGAGTTCACCATCGCCACCAACCAGGTCGATTTCGCCGTCCCGCAGCGATTCGGACTCGTGTATAAAGACCGCGAGAACGTTGAGAAAACGCCCCTCTGCATCCACCGGGCGCCGCTCGGAACGCATGAGCGTTTTATCGGGTTCCTGATCGAACATTACGCGGGTAACTTCCCGCTCTGGCTTAATCCCGAACAAGTCCGGATCCTGCCCATCACCACGGAAGACGCGGTCGTGGATTATGCGAAATCCATTCACCAGGAACTTCGCCGGCACGGCGTCCGCACTGAGCTCGACCTTTCCGCCGACAAGGTCAACGGTAAAATTCTGCGTGCCGAACAAATGAAAGTTCACACCATGTTCGTGGTCGGAAGGCGGGATCTCGAAGCCGACTCGATCAGCGTACGGGTTCACGGGAAAGGAAATCTCGGCGCCCGGCCCAGGGAGGCCGCCGTGACTGACGTTCTAACCTCAATTCGAGAACGTCTCCCCTAAGAAGGCGTGTGGGGGCCGAGGGCGGTGAACTTCATGCGCCTTCTCAAGGCACGCGGCGCATCACCTCGTGAAGAGGTTTGCGGCTCGGCGGGGCAGGCACCTCGGCAGGGTAACCGAAAAAGAGAATCCCGATCACCTCTTCCTTCTCGGGATTGCAATGCAGAAGGTCATACGTTTCCGGCAGCCGGGTAAAGGGGCTGGTGCTCCATTGCATCCCAACCCCGCGGCTCCAGGCCATTAACTGGATGATCTGAACCGCGCAGCAAGCGGCGGCGTAATCTTCGCGCCGCTGTTGGGCATCTTGCGCCAGCGTGACAGATACAGCCACCAGGAGCGGCTTGGACAAGATCTTTTCGGCGGCGGCGTCCCGGTTGCTGCCCGGCTTGAACGCGGCGTAGACGCCGGCCAGGGCGCGGTGCGTCTCCGGCCCGACCACGGTGAATCGCCACGGTTGGGTTAACCGGTGATTCTGCGCCCACAATCCAGCCGCGAGAATCTCGTCGAGCAACCCGGGCTCGATCACCTCAGGCTTGAACCGGTGAATGGTGCGCCGGGAAAAAATTGCGTCCTCGATGTTCACGAATGAGGGATACTTCAGGCACGAACTCCTTTATGCAACTCGCCTTTCTTCCGTACGCCCGGACCCGCTTTGACCAAGCGGCGCGTTACCTCGTTCAAAGCCTGGCGTTGATCACCGGGATAACCTTCATCGACGGCGTCCAGGCGCAAGTTGTCGCTCCGCCCCCATCGGGCCGGGTCCTGCGGGCGGCGCCCGTGCAGGAAGCTCCGGACTTGTATGCCCATCCGCCCGTTACCCGGCCGGCCCTTCCGCCATCCAGCGCAAACGACGCCGCTCGGTACCTCGCCGGAATGCCGGTGTCAGCGGGATCGCCTCTGGCCGGCTTGACCAGTGACCCGCGCTGGATCGCGCACGCCAACGCCATGGACGCCGCGTTCGCCCGGCTCGACCAGCGGCAACTCAGCGCCATTCGCGAATGGCAAGCCCAGTTCCTTGCGCCCGTCACCAGGTCCAGCCGGACCTGCCTCTATTTCTTCAGCGGCCCGGACTTCCTCCTGGCGGACGCGTTTTACCCGGATTGCACCACCTATATCCTGGTCAGCCTCGAGCCGGTCGAGTCCATCCCGCAACTGCAATCCATGCCGCCGGACCTCCTGCAGAGTTCACTTCAGAACATCGAAATGTCGCTGAACACGTTCCTTCAGTTCGGCTTTTTCGAGACGAAGGAATTGCGCACCTATTCGCAACGCTCGTCCCTCAAAGGCGTGCTGCCGATCATTCTCGTCTTTCTTGCCCGCTCCGGCAACGAGATCTCGAACGTGGATTACACCCCATCGGCAGGTAATCGCGGCGTCAGAATCTCGTTTGTCGATTCCGCAACGGGTGCTCATAAGGTGTTATATTATATTTCTGCGGATTTGTCGGACGAAGGGCTGAGGCGAAATTCGGGCCTGCTTCGCTTTTGCGGTCGCTTCGGCTCGACCAACAGTTTTTTAAAGGCCGCCTCCTACCTCCTGCACGGTAATAGCTTCAATCTCGCCCGTAACTATCTTCTGCAGGTCAGCGCATCGATTCTTCAGGATGATTCCGGCATCCCGCTCCGCAACTTTACTCCCGACAAGTGGACCTTGCGGTTTTTCGGCAGCTACAACGGGCCGATCGAGCTATTCAAAAACTTTTACCAGCCCGATCTTTACCAGTATTACGCCACGAGC
>JAFAUY010000124.1 GCA_019243005.1 Verrucomicrobiota bacterium
TGGAGCTCACCCAGACCAACAAGATCCTGCCGGAGCCGTGCGACTTCCTTCAGGGCGAAGCCTTGCCGCCCTGTTCGGTAATTCGGCCGACCTCCACCCGTCTGGGGGGCGCCGTGGCCACGGTCAACGCGTTCATAGCCGACGGGCTCTTCAATGGTCAGAGCGCCGCTTTCATCAACTTCTCCATGCAGTTGGCGACGGCGGCGGATAACGTTGCGCGCGGATCGGGGTACTAACTTGGCTGCCCGCCATCGGGCAAGTCCTTGGCGCAGAACGCGTCAGTCCGTGTCTCGTGCGGCCATGCCTGACCAAGACGCGCGAGGCGGCTGGGCAAACCGATGCAGAGTAACCCCAGTCGCCTCCGACCGGGCATTGACCTTTTAGGGAATAAATCATGGGGTCCGATCAGTCATGTTTGTATGAATATGCTTGCATTTGGGTTTGGGAATCTGGGTGGTCCGGATCTGTTTTTCATCCTTCTGATTGTGCTCATCCTTTTCGGGGCGAAAAAACTGCCTGACCTGGCGCGGAGCCTTGGACAGAGTATGAATGAGTTCAGGAAAGCTCGCGAGGACTTTGACCGGGAATTGCGCGATTTAGGAACTCATCGACTGCAGGTGCAGCCGCCGCAGGACGCACCAGCGTCGGACGTGCAGAAAAAGTGACGGTGCCACCGCAGCGTCGTCGTTAGATGAACCTCGACGGTAGCTCCGATACCCGGTCGCTTGTTCAGACGGGAGACAAGCGATCGCTTTTCGAGACGCTTTTCCTGCCTCACTTGGATGCGGCATACACCCTCGCGCGCTGGATCGTCCAAAGAGATCAGGATGCGCAGGATGTTGTGCAGGAGGCCTACATCCGTGCGCTGAAGGGATTTGAAGGATTTCACGGGGTCAATGCGCGCGCCTGGTTACTAACAATTGTCCGGAACACCGCTTGCACCTGGCTCAAGCAGCAGTCGCGCTTTTCGAACATTGTCCCGTTTGATGAAACCGTCCATAGCCTGCCGGTGGACGCACCGGTATCGGAAGGCTCTCAGGAACAGCGAATACAGCGGCTGCACGAGGCATTAAACAAACTGCCGGTCGAGTTTCGCGAGGTCCTGTTGCTCTATGAAATCGAAGGGTGGTCTTACAAAAAGATTGCGTCGGCACTGGACTTGCCGGTAGGAACGATTATGTCCCGGTTAAGCCGGGCACGCCGGCGCCTTCAAAAGGAAATCGCAGCCGGTGAGGACCAGGAGGTGCGAAATGAACTGTGAAGAAGCCGGCCGCCTGCTGGATGCCTACCTGGATCGCGAACTTGCAGGGGACCAGCGGCTTGAAATAGAGCGGCATTTGAGCCACTGCGATGCCTGCCGGTCCCGCGCGCACGAAACTGAAGCATTCCGGTCCTTTTTCAGGGCCAGTGCGCCAAGATACAGAGCACCTGACCGGCTGCGTACCAGGATCCTGACCGCAGTGCGCTCGCAGCGTGCAACGCCCGGCGCCGGCCGGGCATTCCGGCGGACGATCTGGCTCTATGCGGCGGCAATGCTCGTGGTGAGTCTGTGTCTATATTTATGCTTATCGTTAACGGTCTTTTTGCCTGACCGGGATAAACCGCTTTGCCATGCCGCGGTCCTGGACCATTCCCGATCCCTCGCCGCCGACCACCTGGTAGACGTGGCCTCCGGAGACCGCCAGGTGGTGAAGAGTTGGCTCGGTGCAAGGTTGCCATTCTACCCGCCGGTCGTCGATTTTCCGATTGCCGGCTACTCCCTGATCGGGGGACGGGTGGTTGTCATCGAACGGCGGCCGGTCGCCGTGGTTGTTTATAGGCGTGACGAAGAGGTCGCAAGCTTGTTCTGCTGGCCCGTAAGCGGCGGAACGGTGATGGATCGCGGCCGGCAAATCGACGGGTATCGCGTCGATACCTGGAGTAACGTCGAATGCAATTATATCCTGATCTCGAGGCTGACGGAACGTGAACACGATGCACTTCTGGATTTGCTTCGTGACCGACTCCCATCGGAAATCTACTGACGCTGCGTCCTCGATCGCCCGGCCGCGGCTCGCCGTCCGGGCGAAAATCTCTTCCGGTAACGTCCCTGCGGACGTCGTTTGCAGGTCCGGCCTGCGCCCCGGTACTGCCGGCCGCCGCCCACCTCCGATTGGCAGAACGCCCTGACCCCGGCACCGGCGAGTGACCAACCCGCGGACGAAAATCAAAATCAGCGCGCAAAATCCGCAGAATCGAGGGATGGTGTACATCTATTACGTATCGAACTGCCTAAGTTACGAATAGGTGTTACATTGGGAAATATACATGTCAAGAGATTTTAGCGCTTCCTGGTTGTTTCTCCTGTTTAATCTCCCCGCCAAACAGTCCAGCGACCGCGTCAAGCTCTGGCGCCAGCTCAAACGATCCGGCGCCATCCAGCTCAAAACCTCGACTTACGTGCTTCCCGATGAATCGGCCCATTATGAACGGTTTCAGCTCCTGGCCAGGGAGATCGTTGCCAGCGGCGGAGAGGCCACGCTGGTGCGCGTCAAAGATATTGAAGGAGTGCCCCACGAAGCCGTCGTCGCGCTGTTCAATGAGGCGCGAGCCTTTCAGTATGAAGAACTCCTGGCGCCCCTGAGGCAGCTCATCGTCGACCGGAAGCGTCCGCGAGGCTCCTCCGGCCGGTTTGCCCAGCAACTGAAAACGCTCCGGCAGCGCTTCGAGGAAATCCGGGCGATCGATTACTTCGACTGTTCACGCGCGGCGGCGGTGCAGCGCCTGTTAGAAGAGGCGGAAGCGTTGCAACAGCCGAAGCGGGCGCCGGAAACCAGGCCGCGCCTTCGCCGGGAAGGTTACCAGGGCAAGACGTGGGTCACCCGGCCGCGGCCTGCGATCGACCAGGTCGGATCGGCCTGGCTGATCCGGAATTTTATCGACGCCGATGCCCGGTTCGTTTTCGCGGCGCGAGCGGAACTTTATCCGGAGGCTTTGCCGTACGGGATGGCGGGGGCGGAGCTGGCCCGCCAGCGTGACTTATGCACCTTCCAAACGTTGGTGGAACGGTTCGGCCTTCGCGATCGCGTCGTGCAGCGTCTGGCTGAGATCGTCCACGATGCGGATTTCGAAGACGATGCGTTTCATACCATTGAGGGGTTCGGGATTGATCAGGTGCTTAAAGGCTGGGCCAAGCTCGGGCTGAGCGATGAAGAAATCCTCCGTCGAGGCTTTGAGTGCTTCGATGGCCTGCAGGCCCACTTCAAACGGGCATAACGCCTCGAAACGGTGTAAATGGAGTCGATATGGCCGCATATGTAATCGCGAATGTGGTCTGGAAAGACCTCAAAGGCATGGCCGAGTACAGCCGCCTGATGCCCCCATCGCTCGAAAAGTATGGAGGCCGCATTCTGGTCCGTGGCGAAGCGCCTGAGGTAAAAGAGGGAAACCTGACGCTGTCACGGCTGGTCGTCATCGAATTTCCCGACCTCGAGCAAGCCCGGGCGTGGTACGGTTCCGAGGAATATCGCCCGGCGCTCCAGATCCGCCAGCACTCGGCGAACAATGACCTGATGATCGTCGAAGGCATATCCCTGTAGAAGATGCGTGAGAATCCCGCTGCTACCACGGTCTCGTGCTTTCGGCTCTCACGCATCTTCTAACGCCACACGAGACTCATCGTGCCGTCGTCCTCCATCTGCACCCGGGTGCCGGGCGATGTTCCCAACCGGTTCAGCAGGTGGCAGAGCCACGTCGCGTCCTGCGCCGTGGCGCGGTTCAGGCGGAAGCGCCGGATTTGCAGGGGAACCAACTGCACCTTGAGCAACCTGCCTTCCTGAGGATCCAAGGTTACCAGGTAGATCAATGACAAGTCGCTCCGGTACCCTTCATACCCGCCGATCCCCTCGTAGTCGTTCACGAAATCTCCGCAACCGTAAAGAACCAGACGATCCCGATAGACTTCGACGGTCTTGACGTGATGAGACGAATGGCCGTGAACGACATCGACGCTGCCCTCGATCAGGAGGTGCGCGAAGCGGTGCTGCTCGTCGGCAATATCGTAACCCCAGTTTTCCCCCCAGTGAATCGAGGCGATGGTCACGTCGCCGGGACGCCTGAAGTCGCGGATCCGGCTCGCGATACCGGAGGCGGTAGCGGCGGAGAGGTTTTGCAGAAGGTTAACGCCGGGCCGGTCCCGGGTCGCCCCCCATACCGGTGGGATGCCGCTGGTGGTTGAGCCGAACGAAAACACGAGCACGCGACCTTCAGGTGACCGGTCAAGCACCGCCGGTAAAGCGGCTTCGGCCGCATTGCGCCCCGCACCGGCGTGGGCCAGGCCCGCCCGGTCCAGCACCTGGAGCGTCTCCTCCAGCCCGTCATAGCCCCAGTCGAGCACGTGGTTGTTGGCGAGGCAGCAACAGTCGATGCGAGCGGTCGTGAGGCAGCCGATGTTCAGCGGGTGCATCCGGTACTGAATCGTCTTGCCGGACCAATGGTTCTCGCTGGACGTGATGCTTGTCTCGAGGTTAATGACCCGCGCGCCGGTTGCGGCCTGATCGAGTTCCCGGAGCGCATCGCCCCAGACGTAAGCGTCGTCCACCGGTCGCGGGATCGGGCCGTTGGCGCGTTCGGCGAGCCGAACGTATTCACGAGCGTCATGCACGTACGGTTCGTACAAGACCGGTTCTCCCGGGTGAGACAGGGCCTGATCGATGCCGCGCCCCGTCATCACGTCGCCGCAAAGGAACAGGCGTAAGGCGTGTTTCACGGTCGAAATTACCTCGAATTCGAGGCTCGGCGGGCCTTATATTTGGCCGGATCATGCAGGCCCGCCGACCCGTGGTCTGAAACACGGCCGTCGTGGATCTGTAATCTTCAGATGGCCAACCCCCGAAACCGTTTAACGGATATCGATATGCCGCTCTACGAATATGTTTGCCGGAAGTGCAGCCACGAGTTTGCCGTGGCGATGACGATCAACGAGCACGACAAGAAAAGAGTTCAATGCCCGCAGTGTAACAGCACCGAGGTCGCACGGACCTTGCAGCCGTTTTACGCCAAGACTTCCAAGAAGAGCTGACAACAACGGTTGCGAAGCTTTCGACAACCGAGGGGCGGCTGAACCGGACATTTGGGACTAGAAAGCGGCATGGACTATGAAGTCGCCGTAATCGGTTCCGGATCGGCCGGGAAAGAGGCTGCTTTGCTCGCAGCTAAGCAGGGAC
>JAFAUY010000164.1 GCA_019243005.1 Verrucomicrobiota bacterium
ACGACGTCACCGTTTTCGAACGCGACAACGAGCCTCTCCCCGGTTCGCCGGAGGACGCGTGGTCGTCGTGGCAAAGGCGCGGAGTCGCTCAGTTCCGACAGCCGAGCTACCTGCAGCCGCCCGTGGGCCGCAAAGGGAATCCCGCACGTCACCGGCGTTTGCACGGGGCGTGGCGAAACGGTTTTTGCCGACCTCATCGTCGATGCCACGGGACGAGGTTCGAAACTGCCGGACTGGCTGCTGCGGGAGTTGCTGCGGGGCAACGGGGACGTGGAGCGTTACATCGCGGACCTGTCGCGGCCCGGTGCGCTCACGGCATCGCTGAACTGGTACTGCGCGAACCTCGCGCCGCGCCTGCCGGGGGCGCCTCCGGCGCTGCCGCCGGTGGAAGCCCCGACGCTGGGCATTTGGTCCACCCACGACCACTACCTGGACGGCCAACGCCTGAAGGCGTCGGGGCGCTTCGTCAACGGCCCCTGGCGCTACGAGCAGATCGACGGCGCCAGCCACTGGATTCCGCTGGACGCATCCGACCGGCTGAATCAGCTGCTCATAGAGTGGCTGGGCTGATGCACTTTGTAAGCGTCCTACTAAACTACACCGCGGACGATCTCGGCGGTGTAGTTAGTAAGACGCTTACCGTCAATCCCTCCGGTTCAAGGCCTTCTGCTGCAAACGCTTGAAGCATTTGCACGGCGTCATCGACGTGGCGGCCGAAATCTGGAATCACGCGGTGGTCTTGAAAAACCGCTACTACAAACTCTTCGGCAAAAGGCTGCCGGAAGGCAAACTCAAGGCGCACCTGGCCAAGCTTCGACGTCAACCAATCCCAACGCATCGCCGGGCGGATCAAAACCCTGACCGTCCGCCGGGATGGCGTGGGCGACATCTACCTATCCTTTTCGTGTGACGACGTTCCGAAACCTGAAACGTGAGCGTCTGGCTAACACTTGCCAACCCCATCTGGTAGATGAGCTTGAGATTTGAGAGCTGCTCTTGGGCCATCACCCGACAGGATAATAAAAGTTCGTGCGCAGGGGCCGGAATATAAAGACGCCGCTTTAGCGTCAGTTCCCGAGGGGCACCGGACGTATGGCATCTGGGCGCAATGGTTGTTGAGTTCCAGGTCCGGAACTAAAACCGCGGAATAAGCGCCTTCACCCGGTTCTGATATGCTTCATATTCCGCTCCGAATTGGGAACGGAGCCAAGTTTCTTCGATCTTCAGCTTACGCACGAATGAAATAAGCATGAAGGCAAAGCCAGCGAAGGCCGTAATGGTGCCAAGCGTGATTGCGGTGCCGAACAGGGCCAGAATAAGGCCACTATAAATCGGATGCCGGACCCAAGCGTAAGGGCCGGTCTGGATTACACGATGGTTCTCTTTCAGAGTGATGCGGCCGCTCCAGTATTTTCCCAGGTGCATCCGGGCCCATACGGCGAAGCACAACCCTGCGACCGTGAACACCAAGCCGGTGCCTGCTCCGAGCGGGGATTGCGTCCATAGAGCCGGAATCCGCAGAAACAAAGGCATTCGCCAGAAGACCATCAAAAAGACCCCGATTGCAAGTGGGATCCTGTACGAAGCACCTTCCAACAGCGTTTCCATTCGCTTGTTGGGTGCTGTCCGTCGAGCAGCGGCGAGCCAATAAACCAGCCAGGAGAGCCAGAGTATGCCGAGCAAAGCTCTTTCGAAATCGATCACCGAGCGCATACTTTATCAGAAAGATTCATCGCGGCAGCCTTGAACGTCGACTTCAGAGCGATGACCGCGTCCCCTTTTGGCCGGATCTCGCCTGCGAGCCGGTCGTGCAGACCGCGTCGATTCAGTCCGATCGTCAGAGGTTCGTGAGCTCGATGTGCGGAGATCGAGAGCCCACCATCCATGACGAGGGACCAGTACTGCGGAACCAACTCAACGGCCTCGTATCAGGCTTCGACAATCGCGCGGACAAGCTGTTCCGACGTAAGTCTTTCAGATGCGTAGCACCACCAGGCAACGGATTGAGGTTTGGTCGTCATTTTTTTTGAGGATTCTGTGATCGTTCTGCGGTTCTATTAATCCGGATATTGCATGCCGAGAAACGTCACGCAATATCCGCAAGGTGGGTATGGCAAGACGCTTACGATGAAACGACGGCGTTTCGCGACGTGAGGTAGGCTCGTGGCATTACCCGTTTTCCTGAGGCCGTTCGAAAGTGGAAGAAACCGCGGGGTGGTTTTAGGGGGCGAGGGCTTCCGGCGGGGTCAGGGGGCTCAAATCTCAGGTACCAGCGTTGAAACGCTTTGGGGCAAGCGCCCGCCCGAGCACGGCCACCCGGATTTGGGGTAAGCCGGTGGGCACTGCGGCGGCTCCAACGTACCGGTTGCTTTTTGCCCATGCACCGGCCGATCACCCGAATGACCATCTGGATCGACTGAGACGGTGTGAACCTCGAGCCTTCGCCGCTGTTGCCGTGGAATCGCCTCTCCCCAAAACGCAATTTTTGTCAGTGACAGACCTGTTCCATCCAAGCGAAGAGTTCGTCTAAGTCGTAATCACCGCCGTGTCCTTGATCCCAAGGCAATGCAAAGTCCACCTCAAAACCTGCATTTCGCAGCTTGGTCGTCAGAATGACGGGGATAGCGAGCGAAGTATCTCGGTCGATCGCGCCATGGCGAATGCGCCAATGCGGCGCCATGGTCGTGCCCTTGTCTCCAATATAGTTCATCGGGTTCATCATCCTGATGATCGCGGCCTCGGCCATGGAATGATCCGCGCTGTGTTCCCGGGAAAATTGAGTAAAGTGCTGGCTGTCGACGGTCGCAGTGCCGAACAGGTTATTTTCCGGTGCGCTCAAGTCCAGCGCGTCAAAGGCAGGAGCGGGTTTCATCCGGCCGGCGAACCTGACGTATTGCGTGAAATCGATGTCCTTCACCTTCCCGCCTTCGATGAGGATCCAAGTCAGGGGGGATAAGTGTTTGCCGCTGCTCAAGGCTTGTTGCGCTGAGGCGATCACGAACGATTTGACGTGGTCTCTGAACGAACCGTTGCCGTATGCATCGAGGGACAGGGCCGTGCCATCCGCCGCCTTCAATCGCAACCCGTTTAGATAAGGTGGGAACAGAAGCCTTAACTGGTCGGAGACCTTCACCTGATCGGCCGTCAGGGCGCCCGTTCTGCCCCTGAAGTTGTAGTCGTTAATCCCATTGAACATCCACTCATAGGCGCCGTCGGCGTTGTCCAGGTTCGTGATGGGGCAGTAGCAGGAGGCGGCGAAGACGTCGTCGCGCCCATCGGCCGCGCCAATGGCTTTGAGGTATGGCTCATAGTCCGCCTGATTGCCGGTCGCGCCGAGCAGGGCGGAGAGGGCTCCGCCCGCACTGGTCCCGTTGGCAATGATCTTCTCGGCGTTGCCGGGCAGGACCTTGCCGTTGTGACGGAGGTAGCGAACCGCCGCTTTGAGGTCCACGATGGCGGCAGGTGCCCTACCCGTGTAGTTACCGTCTTGGTCCTGCGAGGTGCGGCCACGCGCGCCAGGAGCCGCCACCACGTAGCCTTTCGCCAGGGCTACAGTGACGGCATTCGGCTTGCCGCTCCTGTCCGGTCCGGGCGTGCCGGGGGTTCCCGGCAGGTAGCCGCCCACGTTGTTCGGCAAGAAGATGGGAGCGCTTTCGGCCGTGTAGGTGCCGATGGCTTTGCCCTCGAAGTATGCCGCCGGGACATAGACATTCATGCTCTGGTAGCTCGTGTCCACCGGCTTGGACACATAGATGATTCCTTCGTAGGCGCGGTAGGAGACGCTCTGGTTGCCCAAAGTCAGCGTTTTGACGGTGAACCTGGCAGGATCGAACTCCAGGCTGGCCTCACCGGCCGCGGCGGCGCTTGCGTGCCAAGTCGTTAATGCCACGGCGAGAATATATACGGAGCGAGGAGCGTGGAAAACCATGGATTCGTTCTGCCGGGTGGCACGGGCTTTCCTCCTGATGAACCGATTAAACAATGATGCGGGGCGGCTGCCAAGCTTTGAGACTGGGACAAACCGGGGGCGGAACAGATGCCAGAGGCTGCGCTTGCCGATGGTTTACCCGGGAGCGCAGGCGTGAGTGAGCCGGCAAGGTGCGGCGGCAAGTCCTGGCCAGCGCCCGCGTCGTGCCCCCATTTTGTCCCGGTCTCTATCAAGACCGCCGTTGCTCCGGCCGCGATTTTCCAATATTCTTAGATGCATGGAAGTCCATTTCACACCCGAGCAGGAAA
>JAFAUY010000131.1 GCA_019243005.1 Verrucomicrobiota bacterium
GGCGCCTTAAAACCGCGTGTAAATGTCAGAGTTATAAAGCCGCAAATATTCCTCGTGAACATGGTAAGTAGAACAAATATGAATTGTGCCTCTGCTACATATCTGCGGTCGGGGGTCTGACGATGCACTCGATAACATTCACGCTGACCGTCACGAACATAACCTCTTACACCATGTTGCGTTACGTTTGACCGGACCACGGGGCGGTTTGCAGACTTAAGACGATTAATCTGCATCCATATTGCCGTATTCTTGATAGATTTCTAAGAAAATGTTTTTGCCCTTCTCAGTCGAGTCCCCGGGGGAGCGGACGGTCGATCCTATAAACGATGCGATTGACACGTTAGCCGCCGATGACGGATAATCTTCGCGGATTGAGCCTTGCCGCATGCGATGCACTGAAATGCGACCTTCAGCGACCGCCGAGGAAGTGAAGAACCTTGCCATGGAGTGCTCGATCGATCCGGCGCTCGTCCCCTTCTGCAACGCGCCGACGTCAGCCCAGGCTGACCAGATTCTGGAGCGCCTCATCGAGGAACACGCGGGGCCGCTAATCAGAAAAGTTCTTAACGCGAAATTTGCGCGTTTCCCATCCTCTACCGATACGAAGTGGGACTATGAGGACGTTTACAGCAGCGCCAGGAGCGGCCTGATCCGCCGGCTTTTACGCCTGCGCTCTGAGCCGGGGGCGGGGGGACTGGCCAATTTTGCCGCGTACGTGGCCAAAACGGCTTACGACGCCTGGAACGACTACACGTATGCCCGCCACCCGAGGCTGACCAAAGTCCGCCACCGGCTGCAATACCTGTTGCAAAATCGTACCAGCCAAAAAGGGTTCGCCATTTGGGAAGGGAGCGATGGCCAGCTTTGGTGCGGGTTTGCGGCGTGGGAGCGGTGTGAGCCGGACATTGCGGAACGCAACCTTCGGCACGCGCTCTTGGCGGAAGACGCCGTAACCGCAACCGCAGCGGCCTTTGCGCAGGTCGACCCGAAGCGCTTGACGCTGCCGGAGGTAACCGCCGGCCTGCTGCGCTGGCTGGGCGGCCCGGTCGAGCTGCACACGCTGGCCTCCGTCATTGCCGAACTGCTCGATATCGGCGACCTGGCTCCTGCCGCCCTGGATGCTAAAGATCGCCAGTTGCGGTTGTCGGCTTTGGTGGATCCCCGGCCCCTGCCGAGCGACGCGGCTAAATGGCGCGAGTACCTCGCCTGGTTAGCTGCCGAGGTCGCGCAGTTACCCCTGCGGCAACGAACCGCGTTTCTGCTGCACTCCAGCGCGACCCGGGATTTTGAACTCTGCGGGGTCCTTAGCATCCGCCAGTTGGCCGCGCTGCTTGAACAACCTACCGGACAGATCGCCGCTTTCTGGAACGACCTGCCGCTGGACGACCTGACGATCGCCGGCCTGCTCGGTCTCGAACGCCAGCAGGTCATCAACCTACGCAGCGTTGCCCGCGCGACGCTGGGCCGGCGCTGGAAGGATTGGAGCCGTCCGCCGTAAAGATTGCACCAATATCCGCGTGAAATCCTGATCTTCATATTGTAAGCCAGGGAGGTAGTCCTGTGTTCGCGGATCTACGCCTGGAACCGTGTTCTGCCTGATCGTATGCCTCATGGTGAGGAATCTCTACCGAACGACGAGCAACTTTGTCGCTACCAACGGTGCGCTCTCAGCCCGGAGGAATTGTTGACGCTTAGTGATTATTTCGCCAGCCGGCCGGAGCGGCGACCTGCTGAAACCGATCGGGATGGACGGTTTAGCCCGAGCGACTGGCTCTGGTCCGAAGCGCTCAAGTTCCTGGCCGGCTACGATGATCTTGTGGCCAAGCTCGATGGGGTAGCGGATCCCGTGCAGGATGAAATCCTTGAGGCTCGGCTCGCCAACGACCCGTTATCAGCCAATTACCTGGAGGACTTGGCTGCTTTCCGAAAGGAAATGGATGCAATGCCTGAGGTCACCTACGGCCCCGTGGACAATTGGGCTTAGTAAGCATAAAATGAGGCAACCGCTTCGCCAACGATTTCTGGTTAATGGCCCGTTATAAATGGGTGGCTTCGGCCCTTCTGGGAATCGCGTTGCTGAGTGCCGGTTACGAAACCTGTTCGGCCCAGCTGTACGGACCAGTGCTTTCCCCGGTTCCGGAGTTGCCTACCCTCAGCCCATCGCCGTTGCGTTCGTTTCAGGGGGGGCAATCTTTCTTCGCGCCTTTTCCCTCACCTGAGAGTCTGGTGCCTGCACCCGTTTTTGAGGAACCGCCGGCCGAGCTTCTACCCGCCCCCGCGTCCGGCGAGACCCCGGAAATGGCAGCGCCCGAATCCTTTTCGGTTCAGACGCCGTCCATTTCGCCCAACGAAATCATGCCGTCGACGCAGCCGCATCTCCAGCTAGGAGGCGTCGTCCAGGCCAATTATGACAGCAACATCTTCATCCAGCAGACCCACGCCCAATCAGACGTCTACTTTGTCCTGGCGCCGATGATCGCCGTTGCAAACGGCGGTTATTCTGGACCGCTGCAAGCCCAAGCGGAATCGCTCCTCCAGGCGCAAAGCTTCGGCAACGCCGATCTCTTCCAAGCGCCCACCCAGCCCTTCTACTACCTCCTGTACATGCCCAGCTACACCGCGTTTGCCAGCCACTCCAATCTTAATAGTTTTGACAATGACGTTTCGGGCGCCGCCCAAATCATATTGCAGCGTATTGCCGTGGGTGCATTCGCCAGATTCCAAACCTTCAGGTCGCCTGACATCGACGTCGGCACCCGCACGGCCGAGCAGTTGGCCAGCGCCCGGGCTTACGCCCTCTACACTCTCTCCGACCGAACCCGGTTGGAAGGGGACGTTTTCCTGCAGAATCGGGATTACCAGTCTTTCATCGGCTCCTTCGAGGTTTGGAACGAGAACTGGCTCGATTACATGTATTCGACTAAAACCAGCCTCGGTGCAGGTACGGCCGTCGGATTGCTTATCCCCAGCGCGGGCCCCCAGCAGTATTATGGACGGCTCCAGGCTCGCGCGACCTGGAGCGCAAGCATGAAAATTTCTCTGGCCGCAAAAGCGGGCCTCGAACTCCGCGCCGTTAACGCGAGGGGCGCGAGGTTTTATCCGGTATTCGGACTGGAAGGGCGTTACGCCATGAGTTCGCGGACGTTGCTCACGCTTTCCCTTTACCAGCAGATTCAATCCTCGGCGGATCAGGAAGCGCTCATTTATCTGAGCCGTGGCCTGGACGTAACGATCCAAGAAAAACTCCTCGACCGATACCTTTTGACCCTTGGGGCTGGGTACAGTTACACTGCGTACGATGACGCCTTTGCTCGAATCCCGGGTGGTTACGCCCGGAGTGATAATTTCGTTTTGGCCAACTTGAACCTCCAGGTGAAATTGAATCGTTGGGTGGATTCACAGGCGGGAATCGAATTCCGGAAGAACGAGTCAAGCCGCGCGGGTTCCTCGTTCAACGAGGGGCTCGCGACGTGGATGGTGCGCTTCAAGTTCTAGGCACGGTAAAGGCACGCTTGGAATCAAGGTTTGAGAAGCCGGGTTGGAGTTTTGTTGAAATGAGCGGACGGGTAGCACGGCGATGGTACGCCTTTGTTAGCATCGCAGGGGGAGTATGCCTTTTATCAGGCACGCTCTGGGCACAGCAGCCGCAGGCGCCGCCGCTGCTTCCGCCTGACACCACCAGTCCGGCAACCCGGTCGGGCGCACCCCAATCCCGGCTGCCATCCGCTGGCAAGCCAACCCTCTCGGCTCCGTCCAATTACCGGATCGCGCCGGATGACGTGCTCGACATCCGTGTGTTCCACGAGCCGGATTTAAATACCACCGCGCGCGTCGCCAACGACGGGACCATCATGGTGCCCCTCGTCGGGCAGTTGCGGGTTGGGGGCCTGACGGTGGCCCAGGCTGCCAGAGAGATTCAAACCAGACTGGCCGCCGGCTATCTCCCTAATCCACAGGTCACGGTTAATGTTACGCAATTCAATCGGCGGCGGTTTACCATCCTCGGGCAAGTCAACCGGAGCGGCACGTACGAGTTTCCCGACGAAGGACCCCTGACTTTGCTCCAGGCCCTCGGTTTGGCCGGCGGTTATACCAGCATCGCCGACCCATCACGGGTCATCATCCGGCGCGTCGTACACGGAAAGGTCACCGCGTTCCGCGTTAACGCCAAAAAACTTGCGACCGGGCAATCCGTTGAAGAGGTCCAGGTCATGCCGGGCGACGTCATTACTGTTTCCGAATCCCTGTTTTAAAATGCCACCAATGGGGATCTGTAATTTGTGGCATTTGTAGCATTCTACTCGGCGGCGGCGTGGGCGCCTTTTCCGGGGATGGAACGCCTCATTAGCGGCACCAGGAACACGAGCGCCGCGGCCAGCGCCCCGAAAAGCCAGAAGCAGTCGAAATACGACAGCGCCAGTGCCTGCTGATCGCGCAGATCCGAGAGGTTCTGCAGGGCCATCTGGTGCGACAGGACCGGATCGCCCGTCTGCTGTAGGAACGTCGCCTGGCTCTGGTCCAGGAAGGAATTCGCTGCCGGGTTAAGGGGATCGAGGTATTCCCCCAGGCGCAACGCATGGAACTGCTCGCGCCGTTCCGTGAGGGTTTGACCTACGGAGGTACCCACGCTACCTCCCTCGTTGCGCAGCAGGCTGAACAGCCCGACGGCGGCCCCGCGCAACTCTCTCGGAATGTACATGTACGCGGCGACGCTGAGCGGGGCGAACGTCATCGACAGGCCCACGATCAGTACCACCCGGGGCCAGACCACCTGCCCCGGGCTGATGTCCAGGTTCATACGCGACATCCAGAAATTGCCGGCCGACACAACGCACAGCCCGGTGCCGATGAGCCATCGGGCGTCAAGCCCCCGGCCGAGCAGGGTGCCGACGACAATCAGCGTGATGATCGCGAAACCGCCCGAGGGCGACAGCACCAGGCCGGCATGAAACGCGTCGTAGCCGAACAGAGATTGAAGCAGGCCCGGCAGCAGCGTGCTCGCCCCGTAGAGGACGCCGAACGCGCAGAAAATGATGATGCAGGCCATCATGAAGTTGCGTTGGGCGAGCGGGTGGAAATTGACCACGGGATTGGCAATCCGCAGTTCCCGGAAGATCAGGCCGGCCAGGGACAACACAAACAGGATCATCAGCACCTGCACCCGGCCCGACGGGTCGCCCAGCCAATCCCATTCCTGTCCTTTGCTGAGGATCACCTCCCAGCAGACCATTGTCACGACAAGAAGGCCCAGGCCGATGGCGTCGAACTGCAACGGCCGTTTCCTCAGTTCCGCTCGCGCCTGCTGAAGGTAGTCCGGGTCGGAGAGCAGAAAATAGGATGCCAGGAAAGCGACGGTACCCGCGGGCAGGTTGATGTAGAAAATCCAACGCCAGGAGTAGTTGTCGGTGAGCCAGCCGCCGAGCGTCGGCCCGATGACGGGCGCAAGCAGGGCGGCGATGCCGAACACCGTCTGCGCGGCCCCTTGCTGTTTCGGCGGAAAACTGTCCAGCAGGACTGCCTGGCTGGAGGGCTGGAGGCCGCCGCCGGCCAGGCCCTGCATCACCCGGAACAGGATAAGTTGGCTCAGGCTCGCGGCCATGCCGCACAGGCCCGAACTGAGGGTAAAAACAGCGATGGAGAGCAGGAAGTAGTTGCGGCGGCCGAGGTTGGCGGAAAGCCAGCCGGAGACGGGGAGGATGACCGCATTGGCGGCCAGGTAGCTGGTAACGACCCACTCGCTGTCCGTAACCGCTGCCGACAGACCCCCGGCGATGTAGCGTAAAGCGACGTTGGCAATGGTCGTGTCCAGGACCTCCATGAAGGTGGGCACTACCACCGCGGCGGCCACCAGCCACGGGTTGACCGTGCGCCGGGTCACCGGAAGCGCGGGTGAAGCGGAGACGGCCGTGGACGCGTCACTCATGGGCGGCGGTCGCCGATTGCCGGGCGGGAGACGTCGCCCCGTCCGGTGCCGGAGCGCCATACGGCTGGATGACCTTGCCCGCATCAGGGCCCGTCGGCGGTTCCTTCACATGGACGGAGACCACGACCGACAAGCCAACGAATAACGGCCGGTTGTCCGGGTCATAATCCAGAACCTCAATGCGAACCGGCAGCCGCTGAACCACCTTGACGAAGTTGCCGGTTGCATTCTCCGCGGGCAGCAATGCCAGCGTCGAGCCGGTGCCAAACGTGAAGCCCGAGATCCGGCCCTTAAACATCTGCCGCTTGCCGTACATATCCACGCGCAGGTCCGCCGACTGCCCGATGCGCAGGTTGGCCAGTTGCGTTTCTTTGAAGTTGGCGTCGACCCAGAGCTCCCGGAGCGAGCGGACGGCCATGAGGCTCTGCCCGACTTGCACATTGTTGCCGGGATTAACGTTTCGCCGGGTGACGACCCCGTCGATCTCAGAGATAACGTCGCAGTAGCGAAGGTTCAGTTCGGCTTGGTCCAGGTCACGTTGAGCCGACAAAAGCTTTGCTTCGGCTTGTTTGATGGCGGGCGCATCCTGCGCGAGTTGGCTGTAAATGCGGTCGATGTTGCCCTGGGCGTCGCGCCGGTAGAATTCCTCGAGCATCTGCTTGGGAGTCAGCTGGTACGAAGACGGGGCAATCCCGAGTTGGGCCGCGCTCTGGATGACCTCCGCCTGGGCTTCGCGAACCGCGGAAAAAGTCTGGTCCAGATCGGGCGGAACCTGAGCAAAGTCCTGCCCGTTCGGCGGCTGTGCGGGCAGACCCAGGGCGACACGGATCTGGGAAATCTCCTCCAGCGCCTGGGTAACCTGGGCTTGGGCAACCGCCAGGGTCTCACGGCGCTGATCCAGCTCCTCCTGGCTGGTCACCTTGCTCGCAAACAGCCGTTGCGCCCGGTCAAACTCGGCTTGTGCCAGGGTCAGGGTGGCTTTAGCCTGGTTCGACGCCGCGACCTTGGACCGCAATTGCGCGACCTGATTGTTTACGTCTTCAATGGCACGCTGAAGTTTCCAACGCGCGGCCCGAGTCTGCGCGATGACGCCTTGTACGGAAGCGTGTGCCGCCGCCAGATCGGCTTTGGCGGTTCGGACGCCGGCTTGCTTCAGCTCGAGCTGAACCCGGTACGGCTCTTTGTCGAGTTCGACCAGCAGGTCTCCCTTCCGGACGCGATTGTTGTCGTCGACCAGAACCCGGGCGACCTGCCCGGCAACCCGGGGTGCCACGAAGGTGACGTGAGAGTTCACATAGGCATCGTTGGTCGAGACCGCACTCAGCGCGCGTCTCACGAAGGGAACGCCCCAAACGGTGATGGCCGCAACGAGCAGCAGACCGATCGCCCAAATCAGCCATTTACGACCCCCGCGGCTGCGACGCGGGGCGGCGGTTTTCTGAGATGGAGGCGGCGCGTCCGTGCCGGCTGCAGAAGTCGTCGCCGGTTCGCGTTTGTCTGTTGCCGGCGCGGGCGGGTCCGTGGTTTCAACGGCATTTGAAGGTCTGCTTTCGCCGGTTGGCATGGTTGTCTCCCATCGTAATAACCAGCGTCCATTAGCCTGCTACCGAGGTGGACGCAGGAGAGTTTGATCCGATCATTCTATGGCGCTGCCTGGCTACACTGCAAGATCGCACCAAAACGGCAACCAGGGGCGCTGGCCGATTGCGTTCTGTCAAATAATTATGCTGGATGAGACCCACGCCCCGAAGCAGGCTTTAGAGCGCCATTCGTACGACAGGCGCGCCAGCCAGGGCGCGCTCGGTACCGCGAGCTTAGCCCTGGGTTTACCCCTTGACGTTATCTCCATTTGAAAGAATTCACTTTAAATAATCCGAACTTCTACAGCCCAGACAAACCGGCCGCGGCTCAGGCTCAACCGCAGGCTGGAATCCGGCTGCACCAAAGGCCTGGCCGGTTGAGGGGGCACGTTCCATCAACGCCCAGACCAGGCCGGTCCGGTAATTCTCGATCGCCAGCAGAACCATGCCCAGATCGATGCCGATGACGTCCCGGGCGTACCAGTTGCGGTCGACGTTAAACGCGTTCGCGAAACCGTAATGTCCCCAGAGGGCGTCACCGGCCACCTCGTACAAGTCACAAGCCGCTGACACGGCCAGCCTTGGAGTGAACGTGATCGAGCCGATCGCGCCGGTGGGCGACACCGTCCCGTTGTGGGGACCATCAGGCGCGCCATAGGCGGTGTAGCCATCCGGGCCGTCACTGGCGTTAAGCCCCCAGAAGCCTTGCGCATAGGTATGAAAGTCGCCGGCGCGATCGATGCAAAATTGCCGCTGGATCTTCATCGCGTTGGTGGACGCTACCCAATAGTCAAAGCCGAGGTTGTCACGCTGGTTGCGGAAGTAGAAATAGCCGGAGGGCATCTGGTGGATGAAAATGGGTCCTGCCTTCAGCGATTCGATCCCGTGATATAATTGCAACGGCCGTTCGAATCCTTCCCATGCAGCTGGAGGCAGCGGATCGACCGGGGCGCCCAGTCCCAACAGGTAGAGTAGGAGGGCCTCGCTGTAGTCCGCATAATCGTGCTTTATAAATCCGGTTTCCGGCGTCCAGCCGTGCGACAACACTTTCTTTTCAGGTTGTTGGCCCCCATTCGTCAACATCCACCACCAGTCGATCCGCCGGTACAGCGCGTCACCCAAACCGGCGATATCCCGGGTTGAAGCGTCGCGGACAAAGTATTGGCCGCAAGTCAGGGCTCCCCCCGTCAGGAGCGCCGTATCGATGCTGGAGTACTCGCTTCGCCAGGCGCGCTCGCCGCTATGTTTGTCTGCAAAGTGAGTCATCCAACCGCGCTCGTTCGGCATGGCCAGCAGGAAACGGAGAGTCGTGCGGGCTCGCGCGGCGGCATCAGTCCGATTCAGCCAGCCGTGTTCCACCCCGATTGGCAGCGCCGCCAAACCGTAGCCGGTGGCGGCGATGGAGGCGACCGTGTAATCGTCGGCGACGAAATTGTTTGCGCGGTCGTTGATGAGGCCGGTACCAGGATCGGCTTTTTCCCAGAAGAACCGCACGGCGCGACGCTGCAACTCTTCCAACAGCCACTCTTCGGGCAGCTGCGATTGCGATCGTGATTGGGCTGGCAGGTCGGGCGGCACCTCAAGCGACCATACGGCCTTGCGGCCAAATTCGAAAGCGAAGCTGAGCCCACCTCCCGGAAACCCGCAGACCCGTCTCCGTTTGTACGTGGACCCGTCGCCCCTCCTGCACTCTCCGGCCAAGCCCCTGGACCTGTCCCTGTCCATACTTTCTTCCAAGACTTTTGGATGGCCTGACACGGGAACCAGGGGTCATTCGGATGGCAAAACCGGGCGCGACAAGCGATCTTCCTCATTTGCCCATTTGCGCGCCGGTGATTCGCGGGAGAAAAACCGGCGTGCTTGATCGCGCACATATTTTCGTTCGGTGAACTCGGTGAGGTTGTGATGATGGCTATACTAAACGGCTCTTCGGCTTCTACTCGCACGGCGAGGGTCTCTCGCCGGCTTCGGACTCGCAACGGCGCACGCAAGCCGGAACCGGCTCAGCCGAGTGACGCTCTGGACAGCCGGGTACTGCTGTCCGCGCTAACCGCCTTGAAACGGGGCGACTTTTCGGTTCGGCTGCCCGTGGACTGGATCGATGTTGCGGGAAAAGCGGCCGACGCGTTTAACGAAGTCGTCGAGCTGAACGAACGCATGGCCAAGGAACTGGCGCGTCTTCGTGAGGCAGTTGGGCGTGAAGGCCGGATCGATCAGCGCGCCCGCTTGGGGGAAGCGCAGGGCGCCTGGGCCACTTCGATCACCCTCATCAATGACTTAATCGCCGATCTGGTGCAACCGACCAGCGAAATGGCCCGGGTGATCGGGGCGGTTGCGGAAGGTGATCTGTCGCAAACCATGGCGCTCGAGATCGAGGGGCGCCAGCTCAAAGGCGAGTTTCTGCGTACCGCCAGGACGGTGAACACGATGGTTGACCAGCTTGGGTCATTCGCGTCGGAAGTGACCCGCGTGGCCCGCGAAGTGGGCACCGAAGGCAAGCTGGGCGGTCAGGCCGACGTGCGCGGGGTGGCCGGCACCTGGAAGGACCTGACCAACAATGTGAACCTGATGGCCAGTAATCTCACCAATCAGGTCCGCAACATCGCGGAGGTAACGACGGCCGTCGCCAACGGGGACCTTGCCAAGAAGATCACCGTCGACGTCAAAGGCGAGTTTCTGGAGCTTAAAGACACCATCAACACGATGGTCGGCCAACTCCGCTCTTTTGCGTCGGAAGTGACCCGGGTGGCGCGCGAGGTGGGCACCGAAGGCAAGTTGGGCGGCCAAGCCAAAGTCGAGGGTGTATCAGGCACATGGAAGGATTTGACGGACTCGGTCAATTTCATGGCCGGGAACCTGACCAGCCAAGTCCGTAACATCGCGGCCGTGACCACGGCGGTGGCCAACGGGGACCTGTCCAAAAAGATTACCGTCGATGTGCGGGGCGAAATCCTGGAGCTCAAGAACACGATCAACACGATGGTCGACCAGCTCAATTCGTTCGCCTCCGAGGTCACGCGCGTGGCGCGCGAGGTGGGTACCGAAGGCAAGCTGG
>JAFAUY010000196.1 GCA_019243005.1 Verrucomicrobiota bacterium
GCCGTTACCCCGCCAACCAGCTGATAGGCCGCGACCCCCTCCCGCAGCGGCCCGGCTTTAGCGGCCGGGCCTTTGGCCCGTGGGCCCCATGGGGTTTTAATCCGCCTTTCGGCGGGCTATCCCCCACTGCGGGGCAGGTAAAAAAAAGTCACGTGTTACGCACCCGTGCGCCACTCGGGCCGCCCCGGGCTTGCGCCCCGGCCGGCCCCGTCCGACTTGCATGTCTTATCCACGCCGCCAGCGTTCGTTCTGAGCCAGAATCAAACTCTCCGTTTAATCCGCTCTTTTCAACTCGGGCCCGCCTGCCGGCCCGGCCAACGGGCCGGGCCGGCCGCAAGGCCCGGCGCAAAAGAAAAAAACCCTTGAACTTCTACAAACCACCCTCTGATCTTCGCCACTTTCCGCGCCGGCATCGCCATGCGCGCCCTTGCCTGCAAAAGGCTCGGCACGCAACGCGCCACGCAGTTTTGGCTTTCTGGCTTTTCAAAAAATTTGCGTCTGCTTATTGATTCGCAACATCCACCATCCCGGGCGTCCAAACGCCCGGAACCACGCTGTCAAATAACTCAGCCCTGCCGCACTCCGGCGGCCGGGCCCAGGCCACAAAAAAGCCCAACTCGGTCAACCGGCCTCTCCCCCGACGGCCTGCGTCACGCTAAAGAAGCCGGGACAAAATTGAGCCAATTTGAAGTCCCGTGTACCGCTAACAAACCGCCCGCGCTCGGCGAGCGTTCCCCCCCTTTCAGGGAAGGCAGCTACAGTACTTTCGACCGTGCTTTCGTCAACGGAAAACTTACGTTCCCCGGCCCGCTTTTACGGGCGGGCGGTTCTTTTACCATTTTTCCCGGCCGTTGCAACAAAAATTCATGGTTCCGGGCTTTCAAGCCAGCGGTAAGCGGTCGAAGCCGGAAGTCCGAGCTGGTCCAACAGCCGGTGCACGACCGTGTCGACCAGTTCCGTGACGCTGCTCGGTTTACCATAGAATGACGGCATCGCCGGGAGCACGACCGCGCCGGCCTCAAGCAGGCGGCAGCAGTTCCGCGCGTGCACGAGATTCCAGGGCGTCTCACGCGGCACGAGGATCAGTTTGCGCCGTTCCTTGAGAAAAACGTCGGCCGCCCGGGTGATCAGGCTGTCGCTGATGCCGGCTGCGATGCGGCCGAGTGTTCCCATCGAGCAGGGCACAATGGCCAAGGCGTCAAACAGCGTCGAGCCGCTCGCAAACGGCACATTCATGCTCCGGTCGTTGTGCTCGTGTACCCTTTCTGGCAGGTGCAATTCACCCAGTTCGTCACGGATCACTTGACGGGCAAATGGGCTAAGAATGAGATGGATCTCATGCTGGGCCGAATCCAGTTGCTCGAGTAACCGCTGCAGGTAAACCGCTCCGCTCGCACCGGTGCTGCCGATGACAAGTTTCATGCGCACACGGTTTCGTTCGTTACAGATAGCCGCCGCTGGCCAGCCGTTGCGTGAGCCCTTTGAAGCGCGTATAGACTTCCTGGTACTGCTCTGCGGTTGCGGGGTTTGGAAGCGCACGAGAGTTCTCATCGGGCATCACGACCGGACGCAACAGATCGGCGAGGTTTACGGACTTACGGTTAATCAACTGATCGATCCACGCCCCGTGGAGCGCAGCGCCGAGCGCTGCGCCTTCGGCCGTGGTAAGGCAGACCACCGGCACCCGGAACACATCGGCACAGATTTGTCGCCAGACCCGGCTCTTGCTGCCGCCGCCGGTGAGGCGAATCTCGGCGGGTCGAATGCCCAGGGACCGGCAACGGTTAAGGCCATAAGCCAGGCCGAGCGTGGCGCCCTCCATGGCCGCGCGCCCGAAATGGGCGGGGGTCATGTTGGCGGCGGTAAGGCCATGAAAAACGCCGGAGCCGTTGGGCAGATTCGGCGTGCGTTCGCCGGTAAGGTAAGGCAGGAAAATCAGCCCGCCGGCGCCGGCGGGAATCGTTTCGACCTGCTGGTTCAACGTTTGCACGTCCCAACCAAACAGTTTGCGGGTCTGCTCGGTCGCGACCGTAACGTTCATGGTGCAGACCAGCGGCAGCCATTTGTCGGTGCTGTCGCAGAATGCCGCGACTTCGCCTTCGGGATCGACGATCGGCTCGGTTGAATAGGCGTAAATGGTACCCGAGGTCCCCAAACTTGCCGTGACCACCCCAGGCTGCACGTTGCCGGTCCCGATCGCGCCCATCATGTTGTCGCCCCCGCCTGCCGAGATCACGGGCGATACCTCCAAACCCCATTTCTGACGCAGGTTCTCGCGCAAAAGCCCGACCGCCTGGCGGGAAGAACCGAGCGAAGGCAATTTGTCGTGCAATCCCGGATCAATAAATTCCAGGACGGGCTCGCACCAACGCCGGGATCTCACCTCCATCAGGCCGGTACCGGAAGCGTCGCCGTATTCCATCCGTTTTTCACCGGTAAGCCAGAAATTGATGTAGTCGTGGGGCAACAATACGCTCCGGACCGAGGCGTAGTTGTCCGGCTCGTTCTCTTTGAGCCAGAGGATCTTCGGCGCCGTCCACCCCGGCAGCATGGTGTTGCCGACGAGTTTGATCAGGGCGGCGCTGCCCCCGAACTCCTCGATGATTTCATCGCACTGCTGGGCGGTGGACGTGTCACACCAGAGCTTGGCCGGACGGACCACCTCGTTGACGTCATTCAAAACCACCAACCCGTGTTGCTGGCCGCTGACGCCGATGGCGCGCAGCTCGTTTTTACGGGGCCCGACCTGTTGCACGCAGGCTTGAATGGTTGCATCTACGGCGTCCAGCCAAACCTGCGGATCCTGTTCCATGTGACCCGGAGGCAGCCCCGGGATGAAGCCGTACGTTTTCTGCGCCGAAGCAATGATCTGTCCGGAAGCTAAATCCACGACGATGGATTTGGTACTCTGGGTGCCGCTGTCGATGCCGATGTAAAGCATAGTGGGGTAGAGTCAGTGAACATAAACCTTGCGCTGTAATCAATGACCATATCGCGCTTAGCGCGCGATATGTGCCCCTCCCGGTTAAAGGCAACCGTCGCGTTGAATCGAGGCCTTTTCACCCGGAATCTGCCTGGGTTTTATTGGTATATATCGCGCGCTAAGCGCGATATCCTTGCGTTACCGCAAGCGCGGCTAAGTTGGAGAATGGTAAAGAAACTTCTGCATACTCGATACCGAGTGACGGACCTCGAAAAAACCGTCTCGTTTTACAAGGATGTTTTGGGGTTACAGGAAGTGAGCCGACACACTTCGCCGCGCGGCTCGCAACTGGTTTTTCTGAAGGCACCCGGCAGTGAGGAAGAAATCGAGATTTGTAAATTCGATGAAAGCGGCCCGGTCCAGATTGGTCCGGACGTGACGCACCTTGCCTTTGAGGTGGATGACATCGAAGCATTCGCCAAGGAAGCCGCCGCCAAAGGCTACCCGCTTTCCGACGGGCCGACGAAAACCGGCAGCGGCAGCGTGATTGCATTTGTGGATGCACCCGAAGGCTACGAGGTCGAATTGATCCAGGGAAAGCTTTAGCCGCGTCGCAGAACGGACCAGGCCTCGCGAAAGACCCGGTCCGGAAAGCCCAGGGCACGGGTTAACTCGACTTTGCGCTCCAGCGGGTTTCGCTCGGCGCGGATCCGCTGGAGCGTTGCGCGGTCAAGCCACCCGCGCAGGCGGGACCAAACGGCTGAGGTAACCACGGGATAATCGGTTCCATGCAGGATCCTGATCGGGGCCTTCCGGAGCTGGGCCAGGGTGCTGAGATGTGCGGGCTGGGACAGCGCGGCCAGGTCCCCATAAAGGTTCGGGTATTGGTCCTGCATCCTGCGGAAGACACCAAAATAGTCGTGATCCCAGGGCAACGCACGCGACCCGCAGTGGGCGGCGATAACCTTTACGCCGCATTCGAGCGGCAATTGCAGGCAGGCCGGGGTCTGCAGATCGGGCCGATAATTCGGCAGGCTGAATTCCCCGCCGGTGTGCGCCAGCAGCGGCAACCCAAGTTCAGCCATCCGTTCCCAAAAACGCAGGTAGCGCCGGTCGTTGGGATCGACCATGTGCGTGCAGGGCAGGAGCTTGAGCAGCGCCGCCCCCCGCTCCACGCCGCGATCCAGTTCAGCCAGGGCGTCGGCGCGGGCCGGGTGAATCGAAATCCCGGGTAAAAGGCGGCGGTCCGACCTGCAGACCTCAAACACGTACTCGTTCGGAACGTACAGCGCGGTCAGGTCGGATCGTTTCTCGCCGTGTACCGAGTACGTTTCGTCCGAGGCGAGCAGCACGACCGCCCCCAGGCTGCTTTGTCCCAACCACTGGCGCAACCGGGCCACGTAAGCGGCGTCGAACCGGGGGTCCGCAGATGAAATTTTGAGGCCGATATCCCAGGCCATCATCTGCAGAAAGGGCGCGTGCCACCAGCGCATCCGGAGCCGGCAACCGGAACCGGCGAGCCCGTTTCCGATCAGGTGCACGTGGACGTCTATGGGGGGCAGATTGTCCTCGTTCACCAGATGTTTACCCTTTGTTCCGCCGGGCGTACCATCGGGCTGTCCACCGGTACGGCAAAGGCCTGGGCAAACTCAGGCAGATTGCTCAAGGGCCCGGTGACCCTATATTTGGGCGGGCTGTGCGGATCGGTGGCCAGCGCCAGAAGCAACGCCTCTGGCCGGTACTTCATCCTCCAGACCCGGGCGTAAGACAGAAAAAACCGTTGTTCCACGGTGAAATCGTCGATTTTGGCGTCCGGCGCGACCTGGTTGCGTTCCAATGCTTTCTGGAAGGCGCCGTAAGCGATTTTGACGCCGCCGAGGTCCGCGATGTTTTCGCCCTGGGTGAGCCTCCCGTTGATGTGCACGTCATCGACGGGCGTGTATTGATCGAATTGCTCGACGATTTTTTCGGCGCGCTCGTTGAAACGGCGGCTGTCGTCCGGAGTCCACCAGTCGCGGAGGTTACCTTTGGCGTCATAAAGCCGGCCCTGATCGTCAAAGCCGTGGGTCATTTCATGGCCGATCACGGTCCCGATGCCGCCGTAATTGACGGCGTCGTCGGCGCCGGCGTAAAAGAAGGGAGGCTGCAGGATTCCGGCGGGGAAAACGATTTCGTTGCGGGTCGGACTATAGTAGGCGTTGACCGTCGGCGGCGTCATGTTCCACTCCGCCGGGTCAACCGGCTTGCCGATCCGGCCAAGTTCCCACCGGCTGTTAAACTCCGCCGCGGCCAGCACGTTGAGCACGTATGGCTGGTCCTTGAGCTCCAGGCCGCCGTAGTCGCGCCACCTGTCGGGGTAACCCACCTTGGTTCCCATCGCGTCCAGCTTTTCCATCGCCGCCTTTTTGGTTTCGGGGCTCATCCAGGTCAGCGCCTGCAAGCGCGCGCGCAGTTCCTGCTTGAGGTCCTGGACCATACGCAAGGCGCGCTCTTTGGCGCTCGGCGGGAACGTCTTCTCGACGTACTGCCGGCCGAGCAACTGGCCCAGGGCCGCGTCGGTCGCCCTGACCACGCGTTTCCAGCGGGGCGGCGGTTCTCTGGCACCGGTCAACGTCTTGCCGTAAAAATCGAAGGCTTCGGTCGCAAACGGGTCGGACAGGTACCGGGCGGTCGAGCGGATTAAATCCCACCGCAGGTAAACTTTCCAGGTATCGAGCGGCACATCGCTGAGCAACTGCGAGAACGCCCGGCAAAATTCAGGTTGCCGGACGTCGATTTGCGCCACCATCTCGTCCGTCAAGCCGAGGGCCTGAAAATAGGTCTTCCAATCGAACGCCGGCGCCAGCCGTTCGAGTTCCGCGCAGGGCATTTTATGATAATTGCTCTCGGGATCGCGCAGCTCCACCCGGGTCTTCGACGCCTGGGCCAGCCGGGTTTCCAGATCGAGCACCTGGTCGGCCCCTTTCGCGGCGATCTCGGCCGCGTCACCGAGCAGGCGGAGCATTTTAGTCAGGTGATCCCGGTAAGCAGACCGCAGCCGGACCGTTTTGTCATCGGTCCGCAAATAATAATCCCGGTCGGGAAGGCCCAGGCCTCCCTGGATCAGGTTGGCGATTTCCATGCCGCTGTCTTTGTCGTCGGCCGATGCCACGAACGAAAACAAAGGAGCGGCGCCGTCCAGGTGCAATTGCCCGACCACGGCGGCCAGGGCGGCCAGGTCCGGCAAGTTCCGGATCCGGTCCAGGAGCGGCTGCAACGGCCTGGCGCCTTCCGCGTTGATCCGCGCCTCGTCCATACCGCTGGCGTAAAACAGGCCCAGTTTTTGCCTGCCACCCCCATCGGCGGATTCCTGGGCTGGTCCCTCCTTGCTCGCGCAAGCCTCCAGGATGTTTTTCAAGTCGTTAAGGTTGCGCTCGCTCAACTCGATGAACGATCCCCAGCGGCTGTACTCCGGCGGGATCGCGTGAGTGGCCAACCAGCCGCCGTTAGCGTACTGGAAAAAGTCGGTGCCCGGTTTCGTGGCGGGATCCATGCTTGCGGGATCAATCGGCGGTTCATCCGCACTCCAGACCTGCGCAGTGAAAGCAAGCGAGCCGAACATCGACACCAAGACGGCGAACTTCATCGTCCGCATCGTAGATGAAAACGTTTCAAGGTTCTTCGAAAATTTTGTTTCCGTTTCTGCGGAAAAGTGCAAACTGTCAGGCAGCGCTTCAGCGAAAGCCAGTGTGGCCCCGGCAGTTAGGACGGTCGATCCCTTTCGTCTATGAAGAAATGTTTCCCCCCACTCTCAACCGCATTACGGCCGCGCTGCGGCCCAACTCCGGCGACGCTCCCTGCAGCGGCCGCCCGAATTCCCACTGGAACACGTCGAGCAAGCCTGGCGATTCGGTCCAAGCCGGTTCGGGTGCCTGACAGACCACGATCCGGCAGGGGCAGGTTTCTGCCGCAGTCCCCCACCCGTTCACGGGTGAAACGGTTCTGAGGCGATGAAGGCCGGTGGCACGCCGTTAAAGGGCGTGCGGACTCACTGAAGATCGAGATGGCCTGGCCCGGTTGGCGGCGAAAAAGGAGGACTCATGAGGCCCAGCCGAGTGTCCGCGGGAACTCGACGGATGCAGCGTGCCGAGCCGGTCAGCACGACCGGTCCCGGGATGAAAGCCACCATCCGCAATGTAGCCAAACTGGCGGGTGTGGCTCCCAGCACGGTCTCCCATTACCTGAACCGCACGGCGCAACTGGCGCCGGAAACCGCTCAAAACGTCGAGCGCGCCATTGCCGCCCTGGACTATCGAGTCAACTGGGGGGCGCGGAGCCTGCGGCTGAAAAGGACGCATTCGATCGGCCTGATCATTCCCAACATCAATACGCCTTATTTCGGTGAGCTGGCTGGAATCATCGAGAATGTCCTTTGGGATCGGTCTTACCAGATGCTGCTCTGCATCTCCGAACGGGATCCGGAGCGGGAACTTTCCCATTTTGCTACCCTCGTGAGCCGCCAGGTGGACGGTATCCTGATGGTTTATAACCAGGAACGCGAGAATCGGGCGGCACAAACCAAAACGCCCGTTCCTCTGGTGTTCCTGGATCGGGCGGTCACGGGTGCGCCTTCCGTCAGCAGCGACAACTACCTGGGCGGGAAACTGGCCGCTGAACATCTGATCAGTTCAGGTCACCGTCAAATCGCGCTCCTTAGCGGTGAACCGGCCATCCGCAACGTAGCAGACCGGCTCGCCGGATTTAATGACGTGCTGGCGCGCCACGGGCTCCGCGTTCTTCCCGAACACACCCTGGAGGGGTTGCAGGATCTGGAGTTAGGTTCGCGCGTCGGCGAGCTTTTTCTGAAGCGACCCTACCCGACGGCGGTTTTCGCCACCAACGACATCGTCGCGATCAGTGCCTGGTGCGAACTCGTTCGTCGCGGTTTTCGAGTGCCGGGAGACGTTTCCCTGATCGGTTTCGACGACATCCAGATGAGCCGGTTCCTGGTCCCGCCTTTAACCACGGTCGCGCAGGCCGCTCCCCGGATCGGTCGTGAAGCCGTTGAACTCTTGGTCGATTTGATCAACCGCAAGGATCAATTTGTGAATGCGGCCCCCACCCACGTCAAAGTCGCACCCGCGTTAATGGTGCGCGGCTCCGTGGCGGCGCCCCCCGAGGGAGGTGAGCCTTAACCATCTTCGCTTAGAAACCTCGATCGATTTGTCCAATGCCTTGCTCCACCTCAGGGCCGGCCCGTACGGCCAGCCCATCATGAACCTAACCTCACTTTATTACCCATTGTCCCGTCAGAACCTATGAAACCCTCTTTCCGTTTGGTCATCCTCGGGGCCGCGCTGCTTTCGCTGTCCCTGGCCGACGCTCAGGCGTGGTCGCTTGAAGAAGCCGCCAAGCCGTACGCCGGGACCGAAGTATCGGTCATCTTCCTGGATCGCCCAGGCTACCGGGCCATTACCGCCATGCTGCCCGACTTCGAGAAACGCACCGGCATCAAGGTGAGGCATGACGTCGTGCCGTACGAAAACACGCTGGAAAAGGAAGTGCGCGATTTCTCGTCCAACGGGGACCTGACCGTCGCCCTGGTTGACCTGGTCTGGATCGGCACCTTTGCCGATTCGGATTACATCGTGCCGATCGACGAGCTTAAGCAAAAGTACCCGGCGATCTTCGATCCAAACTACGACATGAACGACTTTTTCCCGCTGATCCTCAACGCGTTCGGCAGCTGGAACGGGAAAGTGTACGGGCCGCCTTTCGACAATTATTCCGGGCTGCTGTATTACAACAAACAGATGTTGAAGGATGCTGGGTTTGACCAGCCGCCGGCCACGTGGGATGATTTGTATAACGCTTACGCACCGAAGCTGACCGGCAACGGAAAGTACGCGTACGCTCTGCAGTCGCGCCGTGGTGAGACCCAGTCCTGCGACAGCTTCATGCGATTCGTCTGGCCCTGGGGCGGGTCGCTGCTGGACGCGAAGTTCAGGTCCAACCTCTTGAGCCCGGAGTCGCAAGCCGGGCTCCAGTTCCGCCAGAACCTGATCAAGTACATGCCGCCGGGCATCGTTGATTTCGACCACAACGAAGCCGTTAACGCGCTGGCCCAGGGCCAGGTGGCCATGATCACCGAATGGTCGGCCTTTTACTCCACCCTGGCGGATCCGAAATCCTCGAAAATCGTGAACCAACTCGGCGTCGCGCCGGAACCGAAAGGTCCGGCCGGGCGCAAGCCGGCCCTGGGCGGTTTTTCGCTCGCCGTTGCCCGCCAGGGGAACGATAAACAGCAGGCGGCGGCCTGGCTGTTTATCCAGTGGGCGACCTCCAAAGAGACGGCCAAAGAATACGTCGAGAAAGGCGGGGTGAGCGGACGGCAATCGACCTACCAGGATCAGGAACTGGTGAGCAAATACCCGTTTATCCCGGCAATGGTCGAATCGTGGCAACAGGGCGTTCCGGAATTTCGGCCCCGGTTCGCCGAATGGCCTCAGATCTCTGAGATCATCGCCGAAGTCGGCACCCGGATGATGACCGGCGGCGTTTCGATCAGGCGGGGCTGTGAGGAGATCGGTAAACGCATGGAAGACGTCCTGAGCAAGGCCGGTTACTACGACGGCAAGAAAAAGCTGATCCAGTGACGGCTTAGACGGCGTGTGGGAGCCGGGTCGGGCCAGTTTGAAACGGTCCGGGCCTTCCACACAACAATCTTAAGGTGTGTGGGAGGCGCAGACGGTTCAAGCTGCCCGCCTCGGTTCCCGCACACCTTCTGAAGGTTGAATTTCGATTTTGTTATGAACAAAAAGACCTATTCGACGCGCGCCTTCTTTTTTGTTGCCCCCGCGGTGATCGCGTTGCTCACCGTGGGAATTCTGCCGTTGATATTCGCGCTCTGCACTTCCCTGCAGCAATTTGTCCTGACGAAGGTCCACCTCAAAGGGACGGTGCTGGGCCTCTGGCCAATTTATGACGCGCCGTTCGTTGGGCTGCAGAATTACCTTTCTCTGCTGTCAGACCAGTCATTCCTGGCGGCTTTAGGACGAACCTTCCTGTTTCTGATCATCAATCTGCCGATCCAGCTGGTACTTGGGACGGTGATCGCTCTGCTGCTCCATAAACCCGGGAACGACCGGCTGAAGAGCGTGGCGCGCGTCTGCCTGGTGATCCCGATGGCCACAACCTTCGCCGTCGTCGGCCTGATCGGGCGTTTGATGTTCAACAACGACTTCGGCGTGATCGATTATTTTTGGAGCCTGCTGTTTGGACATAAGGTGCAATGGCTGGCCGACCCGGCCCTGGCCTTCGTGTCGGTGTCGGCCATGGACTGCTGGCAGTGGACGCCCTTCTGTGCGCTGGTGCTCTATTCGAGCCTGACGATGGTTCCCCTCGAGATTGAGGAAGCCGCCAAATTGGAGACCGATAAATGGTGGCACGTGCTGCAACGGGTGCAGATTCCCTTCATGCTGCCCGGGATCACGGCGATTTTGATCCTGCGCACGGCCGACATCTTGAAGATGTTTGACGTCATTTTCGTCATGACGCGAGGCGGCCCGGGCTCGGCCACGGAATTGATGAGCATCTACGTCCAGCGCGTCGGGTTCCGCGCGTTCGAACAAAGCACCGCCTCGGCCCAGGCGATCGTCATGCTGATTATTTCTATCGTGTTGTCACGAATCTACATCCGGCTCGTCTACCGCGAAATCTAACGAGATTTTATCCATCCCATGGCCACCCCTCGAAACGCCGCCACGGCCCCACGCGGGCCACGACCTCAGATCGGGCACCTGCTGGCGCTGCTCTGCGTGATCCTGTTCTGCCTGTTTCCATTCTACTGGATGGTGACGTCATCGTTCAAAAACCAGCAGGATCTGCTTTCCCCGACCCCAAAATTCCTGTTCGCGCCCACCGTGGAGAACTACCAGCGGGCCGTCGCCAAATTCGACGTGGTCGCCAGTCTCCAGAATTCGTTGATCGTCGCGCTGTGCACAACCGGGCTGTCGCTCCTGTTGGGGACGCCGGCGGCTTACGCCCTGGCCAGATTCGACTTCAAGGCGAAGCGTGACCTCTGGTTTTGGTTCATCACCAACCGGATGATCAGCCCGATCGTGCTGGCGCTGCCGTTTTTCATCCTGGCACGCAACCTTAAGCTGCTCGACACGCCGTTGGTGCTGATCCTGATCTACCTGACGTTCAACGTGCCGATCTTTGTCTGGATTTGCTCCGACCAGTTTCGCAACATCCCGAAGGAACTGGACGAAGCGGCCACCCTTGAGGGTTACAGCTCATTCGGGATCTTCTGGCGGATAGGGTTGCCGCTGGCGGCGCCCGGCATCGCGGTCTCCGCCATTTTCAGCTTCATCTTTTCCTGGAACGAACTGTTGTACGCGCTCGTGCTGACGCGCAGCCGGGCCCAGACCGCACCGGTGGTGGCCACCAGTTTCATGAGCGGCTACGAACTGCCCTGGGGCCAGATCATGGCCACGGGCACGATGATCGTGTTACCGGTGATCATCTTTAGCTTGATCGTCTCACGCCAACTGGTGCGGGGCCTGACGATGGGCGCGATCAAATAGCCGGGTGGAGTTCGGTCACACGGCGGCCACGGCGTCGAAGAGAATCACACGGCGCCGTGGCCGCCGTATGACCTCAATCTGTGTAATCTGCGTAATCTGTGGATGTTTTCTGCGTGTTCTGCGGAGGTTCTGTTTTAACCGGAGGGCGCCGGGAAAGCGGATTCGAGAACGTTATAATTT
>JAFAUY010000403.1 GCA_019243005.1 Verrucomicrobiota bacterium
GGGCGTCTCGACAGCCCAGAAGCTGCCCACTTCCAGGACGGAGGGTGATTTGTCGGGAACCGCCAAAGGTGGCTACCTCGCCGATGGCGCGACCCCCGGGCCGGTCTTGAGCAACGCGCTCGACTTCGTCGATCAATCCCTGGGAAGTATGGTGAGCGCCCTCACGCAGCGCGGGCTTCTCGATCACACCGCGCTCATCGTGTCGGCCAAACACGGCCAGTCGCCGATGAATCCCGCGGCCCTCAACCGGATCAAAGACGGCCAGATCATCGCCGCTCTCAACGCTGCGTGGAACAGCTCTAACCAGGGCGGGAATTCAAGCGCCACACCATTGGTAGCTTTGGGGACCGATGACGACGGCATGCTCCTCTGGCTCAACGACCGGTCCGAGGCCGCCACCGACTTCGCGCGCCAGTTCCTCCTAAACTACAACGATTCGTCCGCAAGCATCGACGGCAAGCCCGTCACGTCTGCCGGTCTTTTACAGGCCTACACGGGCACCGCTGCGGCACGGCTTATCGGCGTCGATCGGAGTGATCCCCGGGTGCCCGACGTGATCGGCATCGCGCAGTACGGGGTCGTCTACACCAGCCACCAGAGCAAGATCGCCGAGCACGGTGGTGATCACCTCGACGATCGGAATGTCCCCATCCTGGTCGCATGGCCTGGGGCGGTTGGCGGAACGGCCGTTACGGCGCCGGTAGAAACCACGCAGATAGCCCCCACCATCCTGGAGCTGCTCGGTCTCGACCCCAACGAGCTCCAGGCGGTCCGTATCGAGGGCACGCCGCCCCTCTTCTAAGCCAGCTCTACGGCCCTGCATGTCGCAGCATCCGAGACCAGTAAAAACCGGAGGCTAAACCGCCTGCACCTCGGCAGGTTCTCTCGATCCGGTGGACCAACTCGGCCGGCGTTATGGAACACACTCCCGATTCGCAACCTACGGCCGGCGCGGCGCAAACCAAGCCGGAAATCATCAAACTCGGCTTGGACCTGCACGCGCGGCAGGTCACCGAATGCCGGCAACTGGACGGCTCGACCCCCAAGCCGGCGCAGAAGTGGGAGCCCGGGGCAAACCGGAGGCAACCACGGGTGCGGCCAACGTGCCGGCCAACGGTGGCCGCCGAACTTTGCCGGTTCGACCCATTCTTCTCGTCCCGATGAATCCCCACAAAGGTCATCGAAAAGCGCGACCTCTGGCCAAGGTTGCTCGCCGCCTTTTCAGCCTCCGGTTTGCCCCGGTCTCATCAATACCCGACCCGGTCCATCCTGGGATTCACCTTGATGGTGACCCAAGCATTCCTCTACAACGCCATCTTTTTTACCTACACGCTCATCCTGGTGCAATTTTACAGCGTACCACCGGAAACGGTGAGCGTGTACATATTCCCGTTTGCGTTTGGCAACTTGCTAGGGCCTATCCTGCTCGGACACCTTTTTGACTCGATCGGGCGCAAGACCATGATTACGCTAACTTATGCGGTGTCCGGGGTGCTGCTGGCGGTTACCGGCTACCTATTTCACACTGGGGCCCTCAACGCGGTGACGCAGACCATTGCGTGGTCGATCATCTTCTTTATCGCTTCAGCGGCGGCGAGTTCGGCCTATCTGACCGTGAGCGAGATCTTCCCGCTGGAAATCCGCGGGCTGGCGATCGCCATCTTTTATGCGTTCGGCACCTTGGCCGGAGCGATCGCGCCCGCGATCTTTGGGGCGATCATCGGCTCTGGGTCGCGGACGGCGTTGTTTTGGGCGTACTGTTTTGCGGGCGCGGTAATGGTGGTGGCGGCAATCGTGGAAGCCATGTTGGGCGTGAAAGCGGAACGCAAGTCGTTGGAGGACATCGCAACACCGCTCTCTCAGGTTCTGTCGCCGACGGCACCGGCCACTTGATCCTCAGCTTTTGACTTGTCTCTTTTCGACGGCGACGCCGGTTTGGCGTTCGACGCCATCACGTGGGCGTTGAGCCTCGCGTGAGGCCGACGAACGGGCCTCAGTGATAAGCGGTGGCGGCTTTGGATGGGTTTGCCCTGCGGGCACTTGACAAACCTCCAGGTCCGGAAACCGCTTGACCGTTTCAACCGCAATTGATATTCACTTTTTGCGTTCCTCGTGACGGCGGTAAGCAGACGTTCCGCCTCGCCAACCCCCCTCATTCGACACGATCAGATTATGAAATCGCTTACCCAGCGCATTATTGTTTCTCTAGGGCTCCTGATCGGGTTCAACTATTTGGCTGCAGCCGCAGACACGTACGAGCCCGATTGTTTCAAGCCGTTTAGTCCGGCGACCAAAACGCTTAAGTTTCCCGCGAAGAAGCCGCCCTACCGCATTGCTCTGGCCAATGGTTTTATCGGTAACACCTGGCGCATCGAGATGATCAAGGCGTTACAGGCGTACGCGGACTCGCCCGAGATGAAGCCTTTCATCAAAGAATTGCGCGTCGTGAGTACAGGAACCGACGTCGCCGCGCAGATCGGAGCGATCGACAACTTTATCAATTCCGGCTATGACGCGATCCTGATCAACGCGGTAAGTCCGACGGCGTTCAAGCCGGTCATCGAGCGCGCCAAGCGGGCCGGAGTCATATTAGTCGCTTTTGATAATGTGATCGACAGCGATCAGATCTTCCTGGTGAACGAAGACATGGTCGAGATGGGTAGAATGGCGGGTCGCTGGCTTGAGAAAGAAATGGGAACGAAGGGCAACGTGCTAGAAGTACGTGGCGTGCCGGGTAATTCGGTTGACCAGGACCGGCACAAGGGGTTCCATGAAATCCTGGACAAACATCCGGATATCAAGTTTGTCGAGGTAGTCGGCAACTGGGACGACGGCACGGCTCAGAAAGCGAGTGCTGATGCGATCGCGGTCCACGGACATTTTGACGGCGTCTACACACAAGGGGGATCGACGGGGACCGTACGGGCGTTCATCGACGCCAAGCAGCCGTTCATCCCGGTCGTCGGCGAGGGAGAGAATGGCTTTCGGAAGTTAGTTGCAGAGCACGCCAAAGACGGCCTGAAAGGCCTGTCCCTGAGCCAATCTCCGGCGCTTTCGGCCATTTCCCTCAAGGCCGCCGTCGCGGCGCTGCAGGGCAACGCCCTACCCCAATTCATTGCGATTCCGCTGCCGTGGGCCGACTACACCACCCTGAAGGCCGGTGAGAACTATTTCCCCGACTTGTCGGATGACTTCTTCGTGGCGACCGGTTTCGAACCGTGTGGCGTGAAGCTCGATGCCGCGCAGTTGATGAATGCAGCGAAAACGAGCCAACAATAGAACCGAATCGACGATCATCGTTGTGATTCGTGAGCCAGCTCCCGATGGTTTTGGTTTGAAACTTGCCACGTCATTTTCTTGACGTCCGAGCAGATGCGGGACCCGTTCCTAAGGCTTGAAGGAGTCACCAAACGGTACGGCGGCGTTACCGCACTGGCAGACGTAAATTTCGAATGCTCGCTCGGCAGCATTCACGCGGTTGTCGGCGAAAACGGGGCGGGCAAGAGTTCGTTGATGAAGATCATCGCAGGGGTAATCCGTCCCGACGAGGGACGGATCTATGTGGAGAACGCCCCGGTTCATTTTGCTTCACCCTCAGATGCGGCCCGGCACGGGATCGCCTGTATTTTTCAAGAGCTTTCCCTGCTGCCGGATCTTTCGGTCTCCGACAATATCTCGATCATCGATCCGCCGAAACGTTTCGGTTTGATCGATCGACCGCGTCAGCGGAAACGGGCCAGAGACATCCTGCATGAGATCGGCTGTACGGATGTCCATCCGTCGGACCGCGTCAAGGATCTACCATTGTCGCGCCAACAGATGGTGGAAATCGCGAAGGCCCTGGTCCGGCAATCCCGTCTGATCATCATGGACGAAGCCACGTCTGCTTTGACCGCGCGGGACGTGGACCAGCTCTACAAAATCATCCGGCAACTTCGCGATCGAGGGCTGGCGATCCTCTACATCTCTCACCGGATGCACGAGATCGCGGCTTTGGCTGATACCTGTTCGGTGTTCAGGAACGGAAAGCACATCGCGACATTTCCGATGGCCGGCAAAACGACCGCGGAAATCGTCCCGCTCATGATCGGGCGGGAAGTAGCGCAAGCGTACCCGCCGAGAGGTGCGCGCACGGCGTACGTCAGCAGCGGGGGTGATCGCCGAAGCATGGACGTCGAGACCCGACCGGAAGTCCCGGCCCTCGACGTACGAAATTTCCGGTGGGAACGCGTGCTGAACGGTGTCTCGCTTGGCGTAAAGAAGGGCGAAATCGTCGGGCTGGGCGGTCTTGATGGTCAGGGGCAGAGCGCATTGCTGTTGGCGCTGTTCGGCGTGTTACGGGGGGTTGAGGGCGAACTGCTGATCGATGGTTTACCACGGTCGATCGCACACCCGAACCAGGCAAAAGCGTCCGGCGTGGGCATGGCATTGATTCCGGAAGACCGCAAAACCCAGGGCTTGCTTCTCCCCATGTCCATTCGGGACAACCTCGTGCTTGCGGCGGCCGATGATTTAAGCAACCACGGGGTGATCGACTCGAGGAAGGAACGGGCGGCCATCGATGAGGCGGTGCGCAGGCTGCGGATCAAGGTAAATGACCTCGGCGCGCCCGTTCGCACGCTCTCCGGCGGCAACCAGCAAAAAGTGGTCATTGGGAAATGGCTGATGAAAGAGCCCCGGATTCTGCTTTTGAACGATCCAACGCGCGGAATCGACGTCGGAACCAAACAAGAAGTGTACCGCCTGATGCGCGAACTCGCGCGGGCGGGCATCGCAATCCTGTTCTACTCCACTGACTACGAGGAGCTCATCGGGATGTGTGACCGCGTGGTGGTATGCTATGGGGGCAAGCCCATTCGCGAGCTCAAAGGAGAAGAACTGAACGAACACGATCTGATCTCGGCTTCCCTCAACCTCAGCGAGCAGTCCGCCCGGTCGGAAACTTCGACGACCACGGTCCGTGAAGCGAGCGACCCCGGCGGGTCGAAGCGCCAAGCGTTCCGGCGGTTCTGGCGACGAAATGCCGGGGCGTTCACGGCGTTTTTTGTGTTTGCGGTCATGTTTCTGCTCTTCTCCGTGCGGCAACAAAACGGCCTTTCGACCAACGTTTTGACGTCGGTGTCGAACAAGGCGGTGGTCCTGGCGCTGGTGGCGATGGGGCAGACATTAGTCATACTCACCGGCGGCTTTGATTTGTCCGCCGGGATGATCATGACCATGGCGTGTTGCCTGGCTTCAGTGGTCCTCAACGGTTCACCCGGGCAGATCGCCCTGGGCGCGCTGACGGTGCTGGCCAGCGGCCTGGCAGCCGGAGCGATCAACGCCGCGATGGTTGTCTTTGGCCGGATCCAACCGATCATCGTCACCTTGGCCACGGGAGCGGTTTACTTCGGGGTCGCTCTCTGGTTACGCCCGAGCCCTGGAGGCGAGGTGAGCGAAGATCTCAGCAACGCGTTGACTTACGATCTGGCCGGGATCCCGACTACCTTCGTGCTCCTGGCTGGCACCTGGCTCTTCGTCTGGTGGCCGTTCCGGAACTCGGTAACGGGCCGCGCTTGCTACGCGTTAGGGTCGGCGGAAGGTGCAGCGTACATGTCGGGCCTGGCAATCGGGCGCGCCAGGTTTGCGGCGTACTCGCTGGCGGGCTTTTTGGCGGCTGCCGGCGGCTTATTGCTGGCGCTGATTTCGTTGTCGGGCGAAGCGAGTGCCGGCCAGGGAGGGCTTTACACCCTAAACTCGATCGCTGCCGTCGCGATCGGGGGCACTTCGTTATTTGGCGGTTCCGGAGGGATGATCGGCTCGATTCTCGGTGCGCTGGTGCTGCGGACGATCAGCGACCTGTTGTTTGTCTTCAACGCCCCGGCACTGTGGCAACCCCTGTTTCAGGGCTTTATTCTGCTGGGGGCGGTTTGTGTAGGCGGCTTGCGCGTGCTGCGCCGGAAAAACCAGCTCGACGTGTTTCTATGAAGCGCTGGTTCTCCCGTGCGAGTCAGCCGATCGTCATCGCCAGTGCCTGCATCGTGGTGATGCTGGCTGTCGGCGCGAGCATCAACCGCAACTTCCTTTCCGTCAACTACCTGTTACAGCAACTCGAGGTTGCCTCGTTCCTGGGAATCATTGCGGCGGGATTAATGCTGGTCATCCTGCTCGGGCATATTGATCTCTCGATTCCCTGGACGATCACGATTGGCGGGATGATGGCGACCGCGGTCGCGAACGTGCAGGCGACGGCGGGGTTACTGACGTTGCCGGTCGGGCTGGGTTGCGGGTTGGTCGTGGGTTTGATCAATGGCTGCGGGATCGCGTGGTTGCGGGTGCCGTCGATGATTTTCACCTTAGGCATGAACGCAGTTCTGCAGGGATTGGTGGTACTGTATACAGGCGGAGCCGCACCCGCGAGTCACGCAACCAGGCTCATGTCGATCATGGCGGTAGACCGGACGTTCGGCGTGCCGAATTCCTTGTTCGTCTGGGGCGCGGTTTCGGCGGTCATCGTTTTCGTAC
>JAFAUY010000426.1 GCA_019243005.1 Verrucomicrobiota bacterium
AATTATCGGTCCCATGAATGAAGTAGACCGGCGCCGGGTGGCCGCGGAACGACAGGTGAGCTAGCATGCTCAGCAGGGGCGTAATGCCGATCCCGCCACTTAGGAGCACGACGGGGCGGGTGAGATCTTCAGGCAGGAAAAAATCGCCCGCGGGCGGGCCGATCGGGACCGTTTCGCCACCCTGAACTCCCGCAGTCCCACCCAGCCCCCGGGTTCTTCCAACCGGCTGGCGTACAGTTCTTTTTCGCGGCCGATGAAGAGGTCAGCCAGGTACCCATAGGCCATTGCCCAAGCGCTCATGACCTGCGGCGTGGCCGCTTTGCCGAAGCTTTCCTGCAGGGCGGCGAGGAGGTGTTTGCCGATGACGGGGTACTGGTCCGGGCGAATGGACAAAGCGACATGCTTCTGGGCGATGCGCTCGAGGGACCCGGCGAATCTTTCGATACGGTCGAGGTTTTGGGCATAAGCCACGAGCGCTTCGGCCAGCGCGCCAATCTGGCGGTCAAGCGTCATATGGGCCGGATTAAAGAGGGCTTTAAACTCCGGGTCGGCCGCAAACAGGCGCTCGTACATCCGTGCGACGATGGCCGATCCTTGCCGGGCAAGTCGCGGCGCCGTTGCTTTTACGATGGCCACGACGGCAGGGTCCAAAGCGTTCATCGTCAAGGCGGCATTACCCGGATCGTGTAATTACGTCATTGGGTACAAGGTCTTCGCGAAGATGAAAGTTCCTGCCGCGGTGAAGCATCCAGATCAAGGAAGGCGGATATGGGGGAGACCCGAGATGAAGGCCGCCGCCTGGGGGTTGTTGGTAACGGGTGTTCTGGCGATTGCCATCGTCGTCGGCTCACGCAACCTCTCCCGCTTTGATGCCGCGCTGGTTGCCTACACTTTTGCTTCCCTGTTCGCGGTGTTCGGGATCGCTGACGATGGTGGCGGCTACCAGCCTGATCGGCCTGCAATTTTCCAGCCTCACACCCTTCACTACGATCCGCAGTATTGGTCTCTGGTCTTTCCGGTGGGCATGTATACGGCGTGTACCTTTACGTTAAGCAAGGCACTGGAACTGCCCGCATTGATCATTATCCCGAAGGTTACCATTTGGTTCGCGTACCTGGCGTGGGCTCTAACGTTTGTCGGAATGGTGCGGCGGCTTCTGCGAACCCTTTCGGCGTGGGGACAGATCATCCGCAGAACACGCAGATAACGTAGAAAAGATATAGCGCGCTAAGCGCGATATCACACCTTCACCCGTTCGATATGGGCGCCGAGGCCGCCGAGCTTTTCGTCGATGTGTTCGTAACCGCGGTCGATGTGATAGACCCGGTTGATTTCGGTATCACCGTCGGCACGCAGGCCGGCCAGCACCAGCGCGGCGGAAGCGCGCAAATCGCTGGCCATGACCGGTGCACCGCTCAGCGCGCCAACGCCCAGAATTCGCGCGGTGGCACCGTCCAGTTCGATGGCCGCACCCATCCGTTTCAATTCCGAAACGTGCATGAAGCGCTGCGGGAAAATGTTTTCGGTAAGGCTACTCTCCCCGGAAGCCATCGAAAGCAGGGCGCACATTTGGGCCTGCATGTCGGTGGGAAAGCCCGGGTAGGGTTCAGTCTTCAAATGCAGCGGCTTAGGGGTTCCGTTGGCGGAGATCGTCAGTGATCCGTTGCTGCCGGCAAACTGGTATCCTGCGGCCTGGAGCGCGTCGGTAACGGCCATGAGGTGGTCGGGTCTGATTCGGGTGACGGTGACCTGCCGGCCGGCCAGCGCGCCGGCAATCAGGAAGGTGCCTGCCTCGATGCGATCCGGAATCACTTCATGCTCGGCCCCGTGAAGTTCGCTGACCCCTTCGATCGTGATGATCGAGGTACCGGCGCCGTGCACCTTTGCGCCCATCTTGTTGAGAAAGGTTGCGAGATCGATCACCTCGGGTTCGCACGCCGCGTCTTCAATCACCGTCACGCCGTCGGCCAGGGCTGCGGCCATCATGACGTTGTCGGTACCGAGCACGGTGGTACCGTACCTGCCCTTCATCGAAACACGGGCGCCGCGCAGGCGCGGTGCAAACAGTTTCACATTGCCGGCATGCACCCGGACCGCCGCCCCCAGCGCTTCGAAACCCCGGAGGTGCAGATCGATGGGGCGATCGCCGATGACGCATCCTCCCGGCAAGGAGACGGTGGCCTCCTTCTCACGCCCCAGCAAGGGCCCCAGCACGCAGATCGAGGCCCGCATTTTGCGAACTACGTCGTACGGCGCCACGGTCTTAACGGCTTCCGCTTTGACCGTTACGGTCCCGCTCGCCC
>JAFAUY010000027.1 GCA_019243005.1 Verrucomicrobiota bacterium
TTCATGGTTACCTCGCGAGCTGGGGAGGGGCGGCCTTTAAAGCCAGCACACCGCGTATGGCGAGCCTGACCTAAGAAGCCGCTCAAGTCCACCGGACAGTTGAGACAATTACACCCATTCTCAAGATGATTGGGTTTGTCTTTGCCCCGGAGGGGCAGTCCCGGAAGGGACGGCCACGATCGGCTCGATCTTTTCACCGGCGCGACTGGCCGCGTCCGCCTGCGCCATGAGCCCACGCCAGAGAAGGTCTTTCTGCCGCTGCGCTTCCTCGCGATTTTGTTTCACGAGGGCAGGGGGCACCTTGGGTTCCAGTTCCTTCGCCAACGCTTCTTGCAATCTTGGCGTTCATGATGGCGCCCATGCCCTGGCCCAAGCCGCCGGAGGTGTTCAGGTTGACGAAGGCCGGGTTGCCCGAAGCCTGCGCATAACCGTCGGCCATGCCCACTGCGGTCGCTTCCTAAAGGCCCCACACTGGGCTGAGACGACCCGTTTCCGAACGCGCTTGAACTCTCGCGCAGCGCCACCGGTTCTTGCCTGCAGCCCGGCTAACCGGACCATTTGGTTAGGTGCAACAAAGCGGTTAATGAACTGACATTTGACCTAAAACCACGCGAAGTGCGGGAGTGCCCTGTTTTGAGCAGCAGGATACTTCTTGTGCTGGTGCTTGACCTCATGGTTACAACGAAAAGCCTATTGCATCGGTGACGGCAAAGCAAAGACGACCATATCAATGGTTACTCTAGGATGCTGACTCTTGTATTCATCCCGATGGCTCGCAAAAAATTCGATGCCGTTAGTTTTGCTGCAAAACTCATTAATTTGACGCCAACCGATGCCCGGAATGTGAATCCAATCTCCATGGCGCAAGTGTAAAGAGCGGAAAATGTTTCTACCCACCCCGACGCCATAGTCGGAATGTAAACGGTTCCCTTTCGGACCGTACTTGGACGCACGACCTTCCCACGGATACTGTTCGAATACTTTGTAGCTTTCACCGGAGGAAAGCACCTTTACCGGCAACCCCTTTATTACCAGATCGCCGATAATATCGCTGGCCTTTAGCGTGCAAACAAATGTGAGGCTAATGAGTAGGATTAAAAGCTTCTTCATGGTCAAACGGTTTCACCTGGTCTGCCGTACGGTTGAGCATATTCAGCGCGACGCGGCGCGAGAGACTCTCCGAAACCTCTGATAGGAGAACGGTGCATTCCGGGGGGGACACCTCTCAGCTTAACTTAAGAAGGACTTGGTTGCATCCTCCATTTGAAGGGGACGTTTGGGCCGCTCGATCTGAGACCGGTAAAAACCGGAGGCAATCGATGGTCTTGGGCCTATTCCGGCCAGAAATCGTTCCGGGTGGGCCACCAACGCCACACCCATTCTCAAGGTGGTTGAACCGGTCTTGGCCCCGCAGAGACGGCCCCTGCGGGGCCAAGACGCATTCAACCAACGCGCAAACCGGTGTCGCTTGCGCCGGGGAAGGTGACATGACGGTCCAAATTGCGATCCAATCGGACGCGCGGCAAGCGGCGGTGTTTCAGCAGGTGGCGTGCTTGGTCCGCGGCGCGTTACGGCCCGATGCGGGGTGGCTTCCGCTTCATCGCGAGCAGGCGGCGAAAGCGCATTCAGCGCCTGCATTGCTCGCAGTCCAAAAATGGTCTACAGGTAATCTGTATGCCGTTCCATCCGTACGCTTGGCCGATGTATGGCCTCCACTTCGCCCTCACGAGACGATCAGCGAGTACGATAAACCACGAGTTAACGCCCGCCGCGTAACAAGCGTACAGGTTGTACGGAAATTGCAGCCGTTTTTCGCACAGGGTTTCAGAAAGGACTGACGACGCCAGGTACCAAGGTTCTTGCCGGCCCGCGCCACAGAAATAAATGCCAAAGCAATCCTTGCAAAATGCTCGTAGCCGAGAGGCCGGGAAGGTTCCTGCAGCCGCGCTGAGTTCGGCGCTTTTTGCGCTTGTTTTGGGATGGGCGGCATCCGCCCTCGGCCAGGGTCTGCCGGATAAAAGTGCGCCGTCGGAGCGCAACACCGATCTGGAGTTTGATTACGCGCTCACCAACATGGGCAAGCGTGGCAATTATCGAATCGTGCGGCTCGACACCGGCCAGGTGTTGATGACGGGGCAGGTCGGCACCGATTTTTCGCCCATGACGACTTTGCAGAACCAGTTTGCAGCTTCGGGTTTGCTCCCGGGCACGCCGGTGGCCATCCAGGTGCAGCAACGCGACGGTTCATGGTCGACCGTGGATAATATCCGCGTTCACTACCCTCCGGAGCCGAGTGACTCGCAGCGGTACCTCGACGACGCCGGTTACCGCGGCAACTTCACCGTGCCCGATCTGGCTGGCTCGTCGCCGTCGCCGACGCCGGCCGCCTCGCCTTCCGCCACGCCGGCCCCGAGTGCCTCTGCAGCTGCGGCCGGCACCGGCAGGGATGGCGGCACAGGCGACTCTTCGAGGGAGCCATCCGGTTCGGGAGGAAATACCAGCCATTAGGAGAAGGTGCGGCGGATGGCATCCTCCGAATCATCAGCAGCGTACGATGTGAGACGGTAGCCGAAGGGTTTGATGAGAAGTAAATTACCGCCGGCTAAGGCAGGCGGTCCCCTCGCGCATTAATTTAATTTAGGGAAGGAAATTCAAAGCCCGTGATGAATCGACTTTTTTGCGTTTTAGCCTGTTTACTGATCGCCGGATGCGCCTCATTGAATAGTGACCGCGTTGACCGCCGGAATTTTGCAATCGACACCTACTTCCCGACCCCGAACGAGGCCCGGCTGGCCGAAGCCCGTGGCAGGGCCTATTTGAACCAGCATGGTTCCCAGCCGGGAGCTCCCTACCTGGCCATCGATGCCGCCATCGTCTTTCCAGAGGACGTACAGGACCTTTGGCCTAAACTGATAAATTCGGAGACGACGGCGAGCGTATTTGCACACGGGACCGAGGATCTCTCGTATGACGATTTTGTACTCTATGGAGTGGTTATTTTTGACACGCGAACCGGCCATTTAGCGAGTACCGGAAGCTACGTCGTGGCCGATCTGCCGCCCCGTGGCGAGATTGCACGGTTCGGGGGTTACTTCGCCAGGTTTATCGGCAGCGCACAGTAGGCTGAGTTTTTTCCGTTTCATTTCGCCAAACCCAACGCGGCCAGGCCGAACGTGTACATGAAGGCTTCTTCCTTCATTTGATCGTAGCGCCCGGAAGCGCCGCCGTGGCCGGCGTCCAGGTTAATCCTCAGGAGTAGCGGGTTGTGGTCAGTCTTGAGCGTCCGCAGCCTGGCTGCGTATTTGGTCGGCTCCCAGTAGGGCACCTGACTGTCGTTGAGCGAGGTAAGCAGGAGAATGCTGGGATATTTTTTCGCGGCGAGGTTGTCGTAGGGACTGTAACTTTTGATGTAGTCGTACTCGTCCTTTTTGTGCGGGTTGCCCCACTCGATGTACTCGCCGGTGGTTAGTGGCAGGGTGGGGTCACTCATGGTGTTGAGCACGTCGACGAAGGGCACGTCGAGAATGGCCACCTTGCACAGGTCCGGCCGCCGGTTGAGCGTGGCACCGATGAGCAAGCCCCCGGCGCTGCCCCCTTCGATGACCATCCGCTCGTGTGCGGTGTAGTGGTTGTCCACCAGGTAATCGGCGCACGCGATGAAATCGGTGAACGTATTTTTCTTGGTCAGCATGCGCCCGCCTTCGTGCCACGCTTCACCCAATTCGCCGCCGCCGCGGACGTGCGCCAGGGCGAAGGTAACGCCCCGATCAAGGAGCGAAAGGCGCGCAGACGAAAACGACGGATCGATGGAGATGCCGTACGAACCATAGCCGTAGAGCCAGCACGGCGAACTGCCGTCGAGCGGCGCGTCTTTGCGGCGCACGATGTCCAGCGGTATTTTCACCCCGTCGGCCGCGCTCACCTGCACGCGTTCCACGGTGTAGCGGGCCGGGTCGTAACCGCCGAGCACTTCAGTCCGCTTAAGCAGTTTTTGCTCGCCGGTAGCGAACGTGTACTCGAACACGCTGGGGGGAGTGATGGGCGATTCGTAGCGGAAGCGGAACGTGCCGGCATCAAACTCTTCGTTGTGGTCCGGGGCCGCCTCGTAGGCCGCCTCCAACAGCGGGATGCGGTGCGAGGTTTTGGTCTCAAAATCCAGCACGCGGAATCGCGGCAGCCCCGCCTCCCGCTCGACGATCACGGCGTACTTCGCAAAGGGATCGAAGTCCTCAATCGTTACCCCCGGTTGCGTGGGGATAAACTCCTGCCAGTGGTCTGATCCGGGCGTCGCGACCGGTACGGTGACGACGCGGAACTCCTTCGCCCGATCGTTGGTGCGCAGATAAAAGAGCCCGTCGCGGTGCTCGTGGTAATACTCGATCTCGTCCCGGCGCGGGGCGATGAGCCGGAGCGCACCTTTCGGCTGGCCGGCGGGCAGGAAACGATACTCGCTGCTGCGCTTGCTGACGGACCCGGCAAAGATAAACTTGCCGTCCCGCGAGCGGTCCACGACGACGTCGAAGAGTTCATCCTTTTCTTCGTAGACCAAGGCCGGTTCCTTTTCGCCGAGCGTGTATCGCCAGAGCTGGAAGGAACGTTTCGCTTCATTTTCAACGACATAGAAAATGGTCCGATTGTCCGCCGCCCAAGCCAGATCGGCTACCTTGCCGATCGGAGTCTTTATCTCCTCACCGGTGGCCAGGTTTTTAAGGTGAAAATCGTAGTCGCGGTGGCCGGTGACGTCGGTCGAGTAAGCCAGCAGCGCGTTGTCGTCGGAATATGCAAATGCGCCGAGCGCCATGAATTTCTGCGCCTCAGCCAGGCGATTGACGTCCAGCACCACTTCTTCGGGCGCATCGAGGGTGCCCTTTTTGCGGCAGAGCAGCCGGTACTGTTTGCCTTCTTCCGTGCGTTGGTAGAGCCAGTAACCGCGCTGTGGATAAGGGGCCGAAACGTCCGTTTGCTTGATGCGCCCGAGCATTTCCCGGTAGAGCGAGTCCTCGAACGGCTTGAACGGCGCCATTACCGCCGCCGTGTAGGCATTTTCCGCCTTCAGGTAAGCGAGTACCGCCGGCGAACCTTTTTCACGCAGCCAAAAATACGGGTCATCGATCTTGTCACCGTGCAGCCCGACGGTTTTTGGCCGCCGGTCGGCAACGGGCGGCTTGACGGCATCGGGGTCCAAGGATGGCGTCGCGCCGGCGGCAGGGACGGGAAAACGTAGCGGGATCATCAGGAAAAGGGCGGCCAGGCAAAATAAAGGCTTATTCATTCGGGAGTTACTCAAGATAAGTGCAAAGCTGATGCTGCCACATGAATAATGCTCGGTGTGATCCCCGGGCCAGGTTCTGAGACCCCTCCGGAGCCGGCTCGGGGCCTTCGCCCACGGCTGCAGGGGACATTAAGACGTTAAACCGGCCTTCACGGGTTTTTTTGGACCCGTTCTTGCGTAATCATACATCGGGGTGAGAATCAAGGTGAACCCCCATGAAGCCTGGAATCGTGCTTTTCCTGCTCCTTTTGGCGGCCAAGGCCTGTTTTGCGGCGGAACCGTCCGGGGAATTGGTCGAACTACACTCGTGCGATCTGTACACCGGAGGTTGCACGGCTTCATCGGAGGCGACGCTCCTCGGCCGGCAACGCTTCTGTTTGTGGTCGGTTCGCCAGGGACTCTGGTCCGGTCAAGACTTGGCCGGTGCCAAGGTCGCGCTCCTGGAGGTCGGTTCGCAAAACCTGGCCGAAAAGGGAGCCGTCGCGGATCGGGCGGAGATCTTCGTCCCGAGAGAAATGGCGCCGGCGCAGAAAAAGGCGCTGCTTGCCTGGCTTGAGGCGGAGCGCCCGCTGCCGGCTTCAATCTCAGTGATCGAGACCGACATTTGCTACCGGCGTACCGGGAACGAGGCCGAACTCTCCGTCGGTGACACCGTCGCCGTGTCGACCGTTCCGCTTGGGAAATGCCGTACCGGGTCCTGCGGCCAGGCGCTCTGGTACGAACCAATTTCCCGGCAATCAACGTTTTCGGTGGTTTCTTCCCGTAATTCGATCATCCGCGATGGGCGCCTGCACCTCACCTGGACGGATCATGATCGCCCGAACGTGTTTCTGGCCACGTTCGGGCCGGGCGCAGAATTAACTCAGCTGGCCGGTGCGCCTTGGCCTTGTCATTAGGGCGGTTAACCCCAACCCCAACCCGGCACTCGATGCCTTAAGCAAAGTGGACGAAGAAATCTCGCGAAGGAACTTTCTCCGAGGTGTCGGAGCGACGGCCATGGCGGGAGCCCTGATAAAGGCCAGGGCGGTCGCTCAATCGGTCGAAGCCCTGGATGAGCAGAAGCCGGTGGGTCCCGGACCGGTCAGGCTGATCCTTCAGATTAATGGCAGCCGCCGGGAAATTGAGGCCGAACCGCGTGTAACCCTGCTCGACGTTTTAAGAAACCGGCTTCAGCTCACCGGGGCGAAAGAAGTTTGCGATCGCGCCACCTGTGGAGGTTGTACCGTCCTGGTTAACGGGCGGCCGGTGTACGCCTGCATGAAACTGGCGATCGAGATGGAGGGCCAGGAAATCGTCACGGTCGAGGGTTTGGGCGACGGCCGGAATCTGACGCCGATCCAGCGAGCCTTCGTAGAGTGCGATGCGATGATGTGCGGGTATTGCACCCCCGGCTTTATTATGGCGCTGACGGCGCTTTTCCGCGAAACCCCGCATCCCGGCCTTGACGAGATTAAAAAGGCCTGCGCCGGCAACCTCTGCCGGTGTGGGGCTTATCCCCACATCTTTAAGGCTGCACAAGCGGCCGCGGGGGCTCCATCCGCGGGCGCAACCACCTGACAAAGCCAAAGCGAAGCAAATCGATGTCCGGATGGCCCAAAGACCGCAAGCAACTTGGCAAGGAGCATATCCGGTATGATGGGCCGGCGAAGGTCAGCGGTCGCGCGACGTATGCCTCGGACAGGCAACCGGATGGCTGGCTTTACGGAATGATTTTACGGTCGCGCTGGCCCGCGGCCCGAATCCGGTCGATCGACCTCCAGCCGGCGTTGCGCCTGCCTGGAATCCGGGCGGCCGTTCTCGCCGGCAGCCCACCGTTTACGGTTAGGTATTACGGGGATGAATTGGCGGCGGTCGCCGGCCTTTCCAAGCAGGCATGTCTGGACGCCTTACGTGCGATCCGGGTGGAGGCGGATTCCCTGCCGTTCGTGGTTGAAGAACAGGCCGCTTTGCGCGAGGGCGCGCCGGCCGTCTTTGAGAACCAGCCAAATGCCTCCGAACCGCGTTTGATGGAGACGGGGGATGTCGATGCCGGTTTTCAAAAGGCCGACCAAATCGTTGAGGGCATTTTTCAGACGCCGGTCCAGCTGCACCAGTGCCTGGAAACGCACGGCAACACCATCCAGTGGAACGGAGACGGCGTGATTTGCTGGGCGTCCACGCAGGGAATCTTCAGCGTCCAGGACGGCCTGAGTGATAACCTCGGGGTGCCCCTGGATCGAGTCCGGGTTATTACGGAATTCATGGGCGGCGGGTTCGGTTCCAAATTTGGCGCCGGGGTGGAAGGTGCTCTGGCGGCACGCCTGTCGAAGGAGGCCGGCGGTGTCCCGGTCCGGCTGATGCTGACCAGGTTCGATGAAGCGTTAGCGGTGGGAAACCGGCCTTCCTCGTTTCAAAAGGTTCGGCTGGGTGCCAAAAAGGACGGCACA
>JAFAUY010000186.1 GCA_019243005.1 Verrucomicrobiota bacterium
TCGGCCAGGAACGCTTGTGGCACGCCGGTGATCTTGAGTGGCTTGCCCCAGCCCACGAGGAAGCCGACGACCAGGGCGGCCACGATCCCGGCCATCAACTGCGTGATGATGTAGGCAATCGCGTCTTTTGCTGAGCAGCGTCCACGGATGAACACGGCCAGGGTCACGGCCGGGTTATAGTGGCCGCCGGAGATGTGCCCGCCGGCGTAGACCATCACCATCAACGCTGCACCAATGGCCAGCGGAGGGATGACGCCAGGTGCTGAGGGGATGCCCGTGCACCCGATGGTGAGCACCAGGAAAAAGGCGCCGATAAATTCGATGATGAGTTTGTTCATCGTGACTTCGTCCAGGACGAGTTTAGGTTTTATAGCGGGTTGGGTGGGTGCCATAATTTCGAGTTAGTATTGGGTTATTTAGGCCAGTTAGGCTACTTAGGCTGGCTCTAGGCTGCGTTGGGAATTCTGAGATGGTGCACGCGGCGCTCAGAACACGGCCCAAGCGAGTCTTGAGCATCTTCTGCGCGCCATGGTCAGCCGGGGTCGATTTCGGCGAATTGTAGGTCAGAGAAATGAGGTCGTCGCCTTCCGGGTCCGCGAGTTAAGAACCTGATTTAAATGCCGATGACATCTACAGTCATTTTTTATCCCCTGTTTAGTGGCGGCCGGGTTCGGTAAAGCTCTTTAACCGGTTCGGGCCAAGCGTTTTGGCTCTCTCGCCTGTATTCGGCCTCGACCGCAGGCCCTATCTCTTGCAGTAAGCGACCATAGGGGGCCGGTATTCGGCCCTCCGATTTCCAGCGACTCAGGATCGCTCGATGATCGGCACTATTGAGTACGTAGAACACGAATTTTCGGATGATGTTCATCGCTCGGATGAGGTGTCCTCCAAAGGGTTGTAAGGGCTTGCGGCTCATTTTGAAAGTCAAAGAAATCAGGGAGGTCACGCGCCCATTTTTTCCCACAAGGGCGAAAACTCGGGGATGGGTTTTCGGAACGCTTCTTGCTCGCCCGGGCGGGGCCACTCGCGACTCGGGGCAAAAGGTGCGTGCCGCGTTGGCGCTGTGCAAAGCCGTGGCCACCGAGTACTACCCTGTTCGATTCGCTTGATTGCTCTATGCTGAGTATGACTGGATTACTGGATACGGTATATAGAAATCCGACTCGTGAGCCGCTATTGAAGTCGGCGGGCGCCCCGACGCTGCCACCCGTGGTGGCGGCCGGCACGGTCCGCCCATCATAATCATCTATTTGACCAATAACTATATATCCGTCACCGCCATGGGCGTGAAGTACGACGTGATGTAATTGAAGCTCCGGTGACTGATCGCACGCGATCGAAAATCACTTTGTTTGGGTGCGCCCAGGCAATTGCGGCAGGTTATCAGCTTGAGCTTTCAGTTATGCAATTCTGCGTTAGCGGGCAGTGGTTTCCAGTCCACTGCCCGCAGGATGCGTCCGCCTGCCCCACTGGGGAGCGCTCGACGGTTGGCGTGCGCGGTCGTTAGGACTTAACGTTGAGCAACGGCCCGGCCAGATCCGGAAACTCGCCGCTGTTGAGGACCTGGACCCCGGCGTCATGCTCCCCGTTAAAGGGCGTCACGGTGGCGGGGCCGCCGGCTTTGACGACGTCCTTGGGGTCATTGAACCATGGGCCGAGGTGATAGGTGTGCACCGGTCCGGTTTGCGGCCCCGGCGACACATCGGGGAAGGCGTTATGGAAGACAATGGGCGCCGGAAGGCTGGCCGGCGAGACGATGAAGGTTTCAATGCTGAAGCGGCCGATAAACTGGCCGGTGCCAATGCCGTTGTGATCGGTTTCGATATCGCCTTGATACCAGGAGAGACCAAACGGCGCATTAGGCACCTGGATCACAAAGAAATCAAAGTCCGTGTTGGCAGGCAGGCCCCAGACTTTTACGTTCATGATCTCGACCGGACCGACGGACTGAATCGTTACCTGGCCTTGCGCATTCGGCGCGACCTTGGGAAAGGCGGCCAGGCCTTTTGAGCGCACCAGGTTGAAGGTAAAATCATTAGCCGAGGCCATTTTCGGCGTAATCGCGGTAACGCCGAGCGCCACGGCGGCGAGCGTCGTTCGATGATTCTTCCAGAATCGATTCCACAGGTTTTGCAAGTTAGTTTTCACGATAGCTAGATCTAAGTGTTGTTAAGCGAGGCTTCGGGAAGCTCGCTGGTGTAGTTTGGGTTTACTTGGTCGAACCGGTCTCAGGCGGTCTGTTGCGGCTGAGTGGTTCTTAGCGGGTTACAACGGGATTGGGTTTTCCCGGTTTCAGGATTTGGCGATCTTTTACAGGACGCGCGGCTGCCGCCGTAGCCTTCCTGGCTGTGACATCCGCGACTGCCACCGATCAGCAAAACGTCCGGGGAGGCGTGCAAGACCCGCGAATGCGCCTGACGCCTGGCGATCGGTCGTGCGCCGGCTGGCGCTCAAAAGCCTTTCTCGATTTCGAGGATGCGCCTGCGTTTAACCTCGTCCTGCTGACGCAGCTCGGCTGAAATGCCCTGATATTCGCGGTCAGACTCAAAGAGAGCCATGCCCGGGTCGACCCTTCCTAACACCGGATGGGGAAACCCGCCACGAGCGATCAAATCCCGCAACTGCTGGTAAGCCTCTTCCTTACGGCCGAGCAGTTGCGAACCTACCGCCAGATCATAACGCAGCCAGCGGGGCGTTTTAGTGGTGGGCAAATTCTGTTGGGCCAGAACGACGGCACGATCGGCCGTGCGCCACGCCTCGATCTCCTGACCGGCCCCTCGCAAGGCAAGCGCGAGACGAAGCAAGCCCGTCGGGTTGTCGCCATCCGTCTTGAGTTTGGCCTGAAGGGCGTCAATGGCTGCCGGCCACTGCCCTAGACGCATCAAGCAGAAAAGGACCAGGTCCGAAGCCGTCGCGTACTGGGTCTTCAAATCCGGGGGTAACGACCGCAGTTGCGGCAGCGCCGCGATGTAATCTTCGCGGTACACCAGCCGCTCACCCTCCAGCAGCCGGCGCTTCTGCGGATCAGGTTCCAAGCTGATGGCGCGTTGCATCCATTGTTCCGCCAGAGCCGTTTCGTTGACCGTCCAGCAAATTAAAGCAAGCTCGTAGGGCGCCCACGAATCCTGAGGGTTGGTCGCGAAGCACTTTCGAATCGACGCGTACATTTCCGGTTCACGCCTGAGTTCGGTGAACTCGGCTGCCGCCATGCGGTTTGCGTCCCAATCGTTCGGCGCAAGCTCGAGGGCGGCGCGAACCGGTTCATCCATCCGATCGAACCAGCCTTTAAGGTTGAAAGCGTTGGCCAGCGTGGTGTACGCGCGCAACTGCTTCGGGTCGAGTGCGATGGCCTGCTGGCAAAGGTCAATCGCAGAATCCAGCCAGAAAGCCTCACCGTGATAACGCTTCACCCGCTCGATATAGGCGCTCGCCAAGCCGATGTAGGCGAGCCCGAACCTGGGATCTTGTGTTAATGCCTGTTTGAAAAGCGCAACCGCCTTATCGTTATCTTCCTTTCCATCAAGGAGCGCGGCTGCTTGTCCCCGCAGGTAGAAGTCGTAGGCATCCAGGTTCTCGGTCGGCGTGCGCTGGAGACTTGCACGCCGGTCGGCGGAGAGGGTTGCGTGCAGCGCGGCGGCGATCTGCTCGGCCAGATCGCTCTGGATGGCGAACACGTCCTTCAGTTCACGGTCGTACGATGAACCCCAGAGCCGCCGGTCAGCGCGTGCCGCGTAGAGGATGGTAATGACTTTGATCCGGTTTCCGGCGCGTTGCACGCTGCTCTCCAGAATCGCGCCGACGCCGAGTTCGGCGCCGATTTCACTCAGCGTCTTCCGGCGGGCCGGTGGGATCGCTTTGTACCGCAGGACCGAACCGCGCGCGATGACGCGTAAATCCGGCACGTTGGATAACTGGTAGATCACCTCCGAGGTCAGGCCGTCGCTGAAATACTCGTTTTCCCGGTCGCCGCTGAGGTTCTCGAACGGCAGCACCGCGACGGATTTGGCCGTTGGCAGCGGCGACGATTGCGGACCAAAAAAATACAGGCCGAGCGCGACCACCGAGGCCAGAATCGCGGCGCCCATACCGATGGGAAACCAACTCTGCCGGCCGGACGGCGATCTCCCCCGCAATTGGACCGCCCTTCGCAGGCCGCGAAACTCCGGTCGATGATGCGCGTCCAACGCCTTCTTCATGGCGCGCAGCGCCGACCCCAGTTCGTCCGGAGTCTGCGGGCGCCGGGCCGGGTCTTTTTCCAACATGAACTGAAGCAGCACGATGACCGGGTACGGGACGCGTTTCAGTTGGTGGAGCGGAAGGGGAGCGTGCAAATGCTGGCGTATCACCTCGGGCGTGGTGCCTTCGAAAGGCAGCTTGGCCGTGAGCATCTCCCAGAGGGTTACGCCCAGGGAATAAAAGTCTGAACGCACGTCCACCTTGGTGCCGGCGCACTGCTCCGGACTGGCGAAGAGCGCCGTGCCGGCAAAGGTGCCGGGCGCGGAAATGGCCGGATCGGAGAGCAAACCGGGCGTCACCTTCGACAAACCGAAATCGATAACTTTGACGTGCACGGCGCCGTCCTCGCCGAAGTGGAGCATGAGGTTGGCCGGTTTGATGTCTCGATGGACGATTTGCTCCTTGTGCGCTGCGCCCAGTGCCGCGGCGACCTGGCCGACGATCTCGACCGCCAACTCCACCCCCAACGGTCCGCGACGATGGATGACTTCGCTGAGCGTTTTGCCCTCAACGAACTCCATGGCGTAAAAATAATGGCCTTCCCTCGTGCCGAGATGAAAAACCGGCGCCACGTTCGGGTGGCGAAGACGGGCCGCCGCACGGGCTTCACCGACGAACCGGCGGCGCGCCGCTTCGTCATGGAGATAACGGGGGTTGATGACTTTCAACGCCACGGCGCAACGCAGATTGGTGTCGAAGGCTTTGTAAGTCACCCCCATCGCCCCGCGACCGAGTTCAACGGGGGCACCATCGTCGCGGGTTAACAGTTCGTAATGACCAAACCGGTGCGTTGACGGCGCGACCGGGTCTTGGTCGAAACCCGCTTCGGCCGCGCCGCGGCCGCTCATGGTTGCGGCGGATTCCGTGGTTGTCTCCAACGCAGCCCGGAGTTGGCAGACCGGACATCGTTCTGCAGGGCGGGATGCAGGCATCTTCGTGCCGCATTTCGGGCACGTGGAAACTGCGTCAGCCGGTTGCGGCGCCCCGGTCCCGGCTTTCGAGTTGATCGCAGCGTCTCCAGACGCGCCGTTCATAACCGGCCTTCGGCAACGACCAGCGCAGCGCACAGCGCGTGGATTTCATCTTCGATCTCCGCCGGATCCGTCACCGTGCGGGCGACTTCCTGGCGCAGGATGGCGGCATATTGCTTGCGGAACCGATGGATCAAAGTCTTAGCCGCACCGACGCTCACGCCGAGCGATTTGGCGATTTCCTCATACGGCGGGGGGCTCTTCCCTTCGTCGATACCTACGAAAACTTTAAGTACTTCAAACCTTGAGCGCTCGCCACGCGCAACGTATTCGTCACGAAGACGTTCCACCGACTGAGTAAGTAAGGTCATCGCCCAGCGCGCCTCGAAGATTTTTTCTGCGGTCAAGTGGTCGCGTGGTTCGAGCCGGTAGCGGTTCTCGGCATCCTCGGCATCAAGGAAAACAAATTCGCGGTTCCCGCCCCGCTTGAGGCAGCGAGCCCGGTCCGCTTCGTCCGAAAGGAAGTTTTGAAAAGACGCGAGCAGAAAGGATCGAAACTTTCCCTTCATCGGATGGACGTGCTTCAGGGCCCGGTGTTCCAGCACGTGCAGGAAAAAACCTTGCGTGAGGTCTTGGGCGTCGTGCGGGGCGTAACCACGGCGACGAGCAAACGCATAGAGTGGATACCAATAAAGCCGGCAAAGCTCGCTCAGGGCTGCCTGGCTCCCTGGCGCCTGGCTCTGCGCGGCGACAAGGATTGCGCTCCAGCGGGTCGTGTAAAAACGCGCCGGGTCATCCTTCATGGAGGCATGCTCCGGATTCAACTCTGGTTCCTTCCCTATTTAACCGGCAGATGATCTTGTGTCGACATGGAATCCGATTAAAGCAACCCATCTTACCCGTTCGGACCATAACGCGTTCAGCAAAGCTCATCAGCCGCAACCTTCGGTCATGTCCTCCTATGCCGCTGGCGGTAGTAGTGGGTAGCGGGTCATGGGGGCAGCACGGTGTGCCGGTCTGCCTCGACGGGCTGGAAATGCCTCCGCCTGGTCGTCAACGATCCAGATCTTCCTCGCCGGGCGCGCCAACCGGCATCCGCACGAGGACGGCAACCCCGCGGCCGGGGCTGCCCGTAACCTCGACCTCTCCGCCGAAGGCCGCCGCCCGCTCCCGCATGCCCAACAGGCCCAACGTGCGGCGCTCGGCCAGCGTTGCCGGCGACAGCCCCACCCCATCATCCTCGATCTCCAGCGTCACCCGGCCTCCCGCTTCCTCGGCCAGGTGCACCCACACCGTGCTCGCCTGCGCGTGACGCGCCACGTTGGTCAGGCTCTCCTGAAAGATGCGAAACAGCGCCGTGGCCTGCTCGCGGCTCAGCGGCGGGTCTTCTTCCGGCAACCGTGCCACGCAGGCCACCCCCGAGCGCTTCTGAAACTCTTTGGCTTGCCACTCAATCGCCGCCGACAGGCCCAGGTCGTCGAGCACCCCGGGCCGCAGCTCCGCGGAAATCCGGCGCACCGTCTGGACCGTTTCGTCCAGGGCCTGGCCCATCCGCTGGGCTGCCTCCAGCAATCCCGCCCGGCCGCTTTCGTCCGCCAACCCGGCCCGCAGTCCCCGCTCGATCGAGCCGACGTCCAGTTTAAGCGTCGTCAGGCAGCGGCCCAACTGGTCGTGCAACTCGCGGGCGATGCGCAGTGCTTCATCCTCGCGCGCCTGCTGCAGCCGCGCCGCCAGGGCCCGCAGTTCCTCTTGCGAGCGGTTCAATTCTGCTTCAGCCGCTTTGCGCTGGGTGATATCCCTCAAGATCACCGTGAAAAGCTTGGCTCCGCCCACCTCCGTCTGGGAAATGGACGCCTCGATCGGGAACTCCCGCCCGTCGGCCCGCAACCCGCTCAGCTCGCCCAGCTTGCCCATCGTCCGGCTGGTCACCCCCGTTCGGGCAAAGGCGCGCACGTGCCCGCGGTGCGCCGTGCGGTAGCGCGCCGGGATAAAGCGGTCCAGCGGCCGCCCGAGCGCTTCGGCCGCCGGGCAGCCGAATACCCGCTCGGCCGCGGCGTTAAAGAGCACCACCCGCTGGCTCTCGTCGACGCTGATGATGGCGTCCATGGCCGAGTCAATGATGCCCGCAAAGCGCACCTGGCTTTCGCGCAAGGCTTGCTCGATCGCCGCCAGCCGCGAGCGCGCGTGATTTTCCTCAAGGCCTTCCGAACCCCCGACCGATTCGGCGGGCCCGTAGCGGTTCTGCTCGTGAATATCCATCCAAATGCCAATCCACCGCGACGGCTGGCCGTCTTGCGCGCCCCGCCGTCAAGGCACCGGCTAACGGCCAACGGTAGGCCCCCTCGGGCCGAAACGCGCTTTTGCTTCCGAAAAGATCTTATAACCCAATGCCTGCCTGCCAAGCGAAATTCGGATTCGTAGCGTGGACGGGACAAATTCACGGACGGCGCAGCGGAAAGCATTGACTTGACGGCCAAACTTCTTGTTGAAGTTGAACCCGCACGCTTTAGCCTGCATCGCTCAAACATCCCTGGGAAATCCCTGGCGATCCGCCTACGCATTTGTGACCGATGCAGCCAGGCCAATCCTGGCCAAGAGCCAGCCAATCGGCGGGCAGCCAAAGGGCACCTCACGGGCGAGCGTCTTTGGCAAGTTAACCACAAATTCCGGCTGGCCGTGGCCTTGAACGCCAGCTTAGAGGCGTCCAGGCGGACGGACCACCGGATCGGTCTGACCGGCGCCATCAACCACCAGTATCAACCATCACCCCAAACCTGACGAACGAGTACAACCCCATGAACCCGAAAAACATCGAGTTTGTAGATCCAGGTAGCCTGGACAACTTGAGCGCTTACGGCCCGGCCCGGGCCACGGTGCCGGGCACGCCGCTGACGGACGAAGAAGTGCGCCTGCTGGACGCCTACTGGCGGGCGAGCCTTTACCTTTGCGTCGGCATGATCTACCTGCGCGACAACCCGCTGTTGCGCGAACCGCTCCGGCCCGAGCACCTGAAAACCCGTTTGCTGGGCCACTGGGGTTCCGACCCCGGCATGAGCTTCGTTTACACGCACCTCAACCGGCTCATCCGCAAGTTCAACCTTAACCTGATCTTTATCGCCGGCCCGGGCCACGGCGCACCGGCGGTGCTCTCCCACACCTACCTGGAAGGCACCTACTCGGAGGTTTACCCCGACAAGGGTCAGGATGAAGAGGGACTGCGCCGGTTTTTCAAGCAGTTTTCCTTCCCGGGTGGCATCGGCAGCCACTGCACGCCCGAAACCCCGGGCTCCATCCACGAAGGCGGCGAACTCGGCTACAGTTTGTCGCATGCCTACGGGGCGACCTTCGATCACCCGGACCTGATTGTCGTCGCCATCGTGGGCGACGGCGAGGCCGAGACCGCGGCCCTGGCCACCTCCTGGCACGCCAACAAGTTCCTCAACCCTGCCCGCGATGGTGCCGTGCTGCCGGTGCTGCACCTCAACGGCTATAAGATCAACAACCCGACCGTCCTGGCACGCATCCCGCACGAGGAACTCGAGGCCCTGTTGCGCGGCTACGGTTACCGTCCCTATTTTGTCGAGGGGTCCGAACCCGCCTCGATGCATCAAGCGCTGGCGGCCACCCTGGAGCAGTGCTTCGAGGAGATCCGGGCCATTCAGGCCCAGGCGCGCGAATCGGGCCGGCCGGGCCGGCCGCATTGGCCGATGGTCGTGCTGCGCAGCCCGAAGGGTTGGACCGGCCCCAAGGAGGTCGATGGCCACCGCGTGGAAGGCTTCTGGCGTGCCCACCAGGTGCCTATCGCCACCATTGCCCAGAACCCGGAGCACCTGAAAATGCTGGAGGACTGGCTGGCCAGCTACCGGCCCCACGAGTGTTTTGATGGGCAGGGCCGGCTGGTTCCTGAACTCAAGGCGCTGGCCCCGGCCGGCACGCGCCGTATGAGCGCCAACCCGGTCACCAATGGCGGGTTGATTCGCCGGACGTTGCGCATGCCCGACTTCCGCGACTTTACGATCGACGTCAATGCCCCCGGCAAAACTGAGGTCGAAAACACGCGACCCCTTGGAGCGTTCCTGCGCGAGGTGCTGCGGGCCAACCCGGATAATTTCCGCGTCTTTGGCCCCGACGAGACTACCTCCAACAAACTCGACGAGGTCTATGCCGCCTCCAAGAAAACGTGGAACGCGTCCTTCTTTCCCGAAGACGCCGACGGCGGCGAACTGTCGGCTGATGGTCGGGTGATGGAGGTCTTGAGCGAACACAACCTCGAGGGCTGGCTGGAGGGTTACCTGTTAACGGGTCGTCACGGTTTTTTGTCCAGCTACGAGGCTTTCGTGCACGTGATCGATTCGATGGTCAACCAGCACTGCAAGTGGCTTGAGATCAGCCGGGAACTGGCCTGGCGAGCGCCCATTTCCTCGCTCAACCTGTTGATCACCTCCACCGTCTGGCGCCAGGACCACAACGGCTTTACCCACCAGGACCCGGGTTTTATCGACGTCGTCATCAACAAGAGCCCCGAAGTCGTGCGGGTTTACCTGCCCCCGGACGTCAACTGCCTTTTGTCGGTGGCCGATCACTGCCTGCGCAGCAGCGATTACGTTAACGTGATCGTCTCCGACAAGCAGCGCCACTTGCAGTACCTGAACCGGGACGCCGCGATTGCTCACTGCACCAAGGGCCTGGGCATTTGGGACTGGGCCAGCACCGACGAGGGTCAGGAGCCGGAGGTGGTGTTGGTCGGTTGCGGCGACATTCCCACCCTGGAGGCGCTGGCGGCCAGCGTGCTGCTTCGAAACGACTTTCCGGACCTGCGGCTTCGGTTCATCAACGTCGTGGACTTGCTGAAGCTCGAGCCCGACACCGAGCATCCTCACGGTTTGTCGGACCGCGACTTCGACAGCCTGTTTACCCTGGACAAACCGATCATCTTCAACTTCCACGGCTACCCTTACCTCATTCACCGGCTGGCCTACCGGCGCACCAACCATAGCAACTTGCACGTGCGCGGGTACAAGGAACACGGCAACATCAACACGCCGCTGGAACTGGCGATTCGCAACCAAATCGACCGGTTCAGCCTGGCGATGGACGTCATCGATCGGGTGCCGCGGCTCAAAGTGGCGGGTGCCCACGCCAAGGAACGCTACAAAAACGCCCAGATTGCCTGCCGCCAGTACGCGTATGACCACGGCGTCGATGCGCCGGAGGCGGCCGATTGGAAATGGCCGTTCTGACGGGCCAGGCCGGAGGGATGGTTGAGGTTTGAGGGCCGTCCGTCGTTGCCCGGAGGGGCAAAGACGGACGTCACTTTGCGAACCCTACCGGCCTCACGCCAAATGACGTCGAAAAGACCAGGTCGCCAATGAGAGCGTGCCGACCGCGATCGCCGCCATCGGCCAGAGATTGGCCAACACCACTTCTGCCGGGATGGCTTTCAAAAAGATCCCCTTCACAATCACCATCATGTAGCGCAACGGATTCAGGCAGGTAACCGCCTGGAGCCACTCCGGCATATTTTCGATCGGGCTAGTGTAACCTGACAGGATCAGCGCCGGCATCATTATCGCCATCGTCCCGAGCAGCGCCTGTTGTTGGGTCGAGCACAGCATCGAAATCAGCAACCCGATCCCCACCACTGAACTGACGAAGACCACGAGCGAGAAATAAAGCAGCGGCAGGGAGCCATGAAAGGGAATCCGAAAAACGAAGATCGCCACCAGCACGAAAATCGTGGCGTCGAACAATGCCAGGAAGAATGCCGGGATCATTTTGCCGATCATGATTTCAATCGGGCGCAGCGGCGAGACCAGCAGTTGATCAAACGTGCCCATCTCCCGTTCCCGGGGTACGGACAAGGTGGTGACGTTCATCGACACTTGCAGGGTGATGATGACGACCAGGCTGGGCACCGTAAACCAGAGATAGTCCAGGTTAGGATTAAACCAGTTGCGCGGCTCGACCGACATCACGCCCTTTCCAGGGTCGGCCGGTTGGAGTTGATCCCGGCTGAATTGCTGGACGATTGACGTCAGGTAACCTAGGGCGATCTGGGCCGCCATCGATTTCCTGCCATCCAGGACGATTTGAACGACCGGGCTATCGTTGGCATAAAAGCGCCTCGAAAAATCAGCGGGCACCCGCACGTTCAAGAGCACGCGCTGGCCATCGATCAGTTCCTGAAGTTGTTGCGGGGATTGAACGAAGTACACTTGCGAAAAATTCGGGGCCGCCGACAGGCGCTGCACCAACTCCGCCGCCGGCTGGCCGTAGTCCTGGTTCAAGATGGCGAGCCGGATGTCTTTAACGTCCTGCGTCCCGGTAAACGAGAATACCAGCAACTGGAGAAGCGGCGGTGCAATCAGGGCCACCCGGTTCCGGGGATCGCGCAACGTCGCGAGCGTTTCTTTAAGGATCAGGGCTTTGAGCCGGTTCCACATGTCGTTTCACTCCAGGCGTTTGCGAGTCACCCGTGCGTTAAGCAGGAAAAACAAGGCGGAAAACCCGGCGAGAACCGCCCCGTTCAATGTCAGGATCGACATCACGTCGCCGGCCAGAAAGATCGATTGCAAGCCCTGGACGAAATACCTGGCCGGGAAAAGGTAAGTAAGTCCCTGGATGATGGGCGGCATGCTGGAGATCTCGAAGATAAACCCGGAAAGCTGTACGGCCGGCAAAAAGCCGAGCACCAGCGCGAACTGGCCGGCGACAAACTGGCTTTTGGCCAGCGTCGAAACCAGCAGACCGATCCCCAGGCAGGTAAACAGAAACAGCGAAGTGAAAAGGAATAACGAGACGAAGGATCCCCGAAACGGGGCCTGAAAGATAAAGGTCGCCGCCAGCGTACAGAAAAGCATCGAGCCAAGCCCAAGCCCAAAATACGGAAGGAGCTTACCTAAAATTATCTCCTGGATTCGTACCGGCGTAGCCATCATGGCTTCCATGGTGCCCCGCTCCCATTCGCGGGCGACCACCATGGCGGTAAGCAGCGTGCCGATCATGGTGATGATGATCGCGATGGACCCCGGCACGATGTAATTCTTGCTCTCCCGCGATGGATTAAACCACATCTGCGGTTCGACCGTCACCGGTACCGGCGCCGGGCGCCCGGTTTCCATCGCCCTCTGCTGCAGCCAGAGTTCCGCCACCCCCTGGACGTAGTTTTGGACGAAGTTCGCCGTCGTCGGCTCACTGCCGTCCGCGATGACCTGGAGCGCCGGGCGGCCACCCTGCCAATTCCGCTGCCGGGAAAAGTCGGCCGGCACCACCACCAGCCCGCGTATCCTCCCCGCCACCAGATCCCGCTCGAGCTCTCTGCGCGAAAAGCTGACGCTCAGGATGAAGTAGGGTGAATTGCGAAATGCCGCGATCAAACTCTCCACGTCCGTGCTGCGGTCTTCGAGCGCCAGCCCAACCTTGATTTTCGTCGAGTCCAGCGAGACGGCGTAGCCGTACAAAAAGAGCAGAAGAACGGGTAGGACAAATGCGATGAGAATACTGCTTGGATCGCTGATGATCTGAATTGCTTCTTTCCGGATCAACGCACGCAACCGCAGCCAGCCTGAAGCTTGCCGGTTCATGATCATGGGCATTAACCGGCCGCGCCTGCCGGTTGCTGATCAGAGCGCCGGATCAACGCGATAAACGCGTCCTCCATCGTCGGGTCAGCGCACGCACTCGACCGGACGCTGCGTTTCAACTCATCCGGCGAGGCCAGCGCGATGACCCGGCCACGATAAATCAAGGCAACCCGATCGCAGTATTCGGCTTCATCCATAAAATGCGTGGTCACCATCACCGTCCGCCCTTTCTCCACCAGCGCGTTGATGTGCGTCCAGAATTCCCTTCGGGCGATCGGATCGACGCCTGAGGTCGGTTCATCCAGGAAAAGCACATCCGGCTCGTGCATCAGCGAGCAGGCCATCGCCAGACGTTGCTTGAACCCCAGGGGAAGCTGCCCCGAAGCCAGGTTCACCTGATCTTTGAAGCCGAAGATTTCTACCATCCGGCTGACCGCTTCGCGCCGGCGTTTGCCGGCAAGGCCATAGATGCCGGCAAAGAACTCGAGGTTCTGTTGTACGGTAAGATTGCCGTATAACGAAAACTTTTGCGCCATGTAGCCGATGCGGTTTCGCGCCTGGCTGGCTGCCCGCCGAAGGTCATAACCGGCCACCCGTGCCTGGCCGCCGCTGGGCCGGAGCAAGCCGCACAGCATCTTGAAGGTAGTCGACTTGCCTGCGCCGTTTGGACCGAGCAACCCGAAGATCTCGCCTTTCGGCACCGAAAAAGTCACCCGGTCCGCCGCCACGAAATCACCGAAACGCTTGGTTAGATCCTCACATTCGATCGCCGGTTTTTCATCGAGGAAGACCGGCTGCATCGCTTGCGTCACGGCCGACTCTCCTTTCGGCACGCCGCCCAGGGCATCGATGAACGCGTCTTCAAAGCGAGGATTTACGGGCCTGAGTTCCGTACCCGAACCCGCCCCTACCGAAGCCGGTTCGAACCGATCGCCTTCCCGCAAAACGAGCCGGATGCGCTCTCCCTGGATTACCCCGTCGATCACCGCATCCTGTTGCAGGGCTCGAGCCAGAATCTTCCTCCGCCCGTCGTGCACGGCCAGCGTGAACGTGCGGGATTCAACCGTTTTCGTCAGCTCCTCGGGCGGACCGGAACAAAGTTTCCTACCTTCGTTCAAAAGAATGACTTCGTCGCAGAGCTCCGCTTCATCGAGATAAGCCGTGCTCCAGAGGACGCCGATGCCCTCGCCCACCAGTTCCTTGACCATGGCCCAAAGTTCACGGCGCGAGATCGGGTCGACGCCTACGCTGGGTTCGTCGAGGAGCAACAATGCCGGCCGGCTGAGTAAGGCGCAGGCCAGGCCTAGTTTCTGCTTCATGCCGCCTGAGAGCGCTCCCGCCTTGCGGTCCGTAAACCGTTGCAGGTCGGTAAACCGCAACAGCCGCTCAAAGGTAGGTGCCCGCTCTTCACCGGGCACGCCCCGCAGATCGGCGTATAAAGACAGATTTTGAATGACGCTCAGCTCCTCATACAGGCCGAACCGCTGCGGCATGTAACCGCACCGATCATGAATTTTTTCCGCAGCCACGGCCGGATCGAAGCCAAGCACTTCCACCTCCCCCTGGCTCGCCGTAAGCAGACCCGCGATGACCCGGATCAACGTGGTTTTCCCGGCGCCGTCCGGTCCGACCAAACCGGTGATCCTGCCCGCCCGGACCTCGGCGTCGATCCCGTCCAGGGCCGGGCGCCGGGTTTTGGGAAACCGTTTGGCGAGACCGCGAACGGTTACCAGCGGCGGGACATCATTTGGACATGGCTGGCGGGACATCGGGATGCGGCTCTTGCACCAGTTTCACCGTCACGGGCATTCCTTGTCGCAGGTATCGACCCGGGTTTTGGATCACCACCCGGAACCGGAAGACCAGGGCCGTCCGCAGTTGGCGCGTCTGAACCTCCTTGGGCGTGAATTCCGCCACTGGAGAAATGAAGCCGATCCGGCCTTCGTACGGCTTGCCCGGATTGGCATCGGTGTAAACCAGCGCCTTCATGCCCGGATAAATCCGGCCGAGATCAGGCTCATCGATGTAGCTCCGGATCCAGATCGGTTCATTCAACGCGAGCGAGTAAACCGTCGCGCCGACGCTGACGATGGTGCCGGGCTCAACCGCCCGGGTAATCACGACCCCATCTGAGGGGGCGACCAACCGGCAGTCCGACAAGTTGCGTACCGCATTCTGCAGCCCCGCTTTGGCGTTGTCCATTTGGGCTCGCGCCATGTCGATGTCTTCCGGCCGGTTTCCAACCAATTCCAGCGCGAGATTCGCCTCCGCGGAATGCAACTGGGCCTGGAAGGCATCCCGCTGCGCCGTCGCGTTGTCGAGGTCCTGTTGCGCGATCACATGGGTCTGCTGCAATGCACGCTGCCTTTTATAATTCACGTCCGCGTTAGTCAGGTTTGCGCGCATCTGTTCGACTTGCGCGCGCGCCTGGTCGATCTCTTCCTTGCGGAACCCAGCCACCATCTTGGTATAATTTGCCTGCGCCTGGGTGAATTGAGCGCGCGCCACATCCACCTGATCCTGGTACGGTCCTGCATCCAGCCGCGCGATGATGTCCCCGGCTTTGACGGTGTCCCCTTCATCTACCCGCATCTCCGCAACCCGTCCGCTGACCCGGAAACCGAGGTTTACCTGCCGGATGTCAACGTTGCCGTACACCTGGAGACCTTTGGGGCGGTGCATTTCGAATTGCCGATAAGCCAGCCAGGCACCGGCCGCCGCTGCCAGGACCAACGCTAAAATGAGCAACCGCCGCTTCATACGCCAACGTTTCGGATCCAACCAATCGAGCCGGTCCGCCAGGGCCTTTTGAATTTCCTTACCGGACGCGACCGGGCCACGCAACCGCTGAGTTGGAGAAGCCGAGGAACAGAAAGGGCATCGGGTCGGTGAAGACCCGATGCCCCTCGTTCTCCCCAGAACGGCACTCAGTAGAGCAGGTACCGCCGAAAAACTCCAGCCTGGAGGCGATTTTTAATTTCGGTTCATTAGGCCTAGACGCTCGGCACCCTCTAGCGTTTCGGTGCCACCGGTTTGGCGGCCGGCCAAGGCTTTGGGGACCATGCCGGGCGCTGTGAAGGTGCGCCACGCTGCGGCGAAGTCACCGGCTTCTGAGGTGTGAGCGTTTGGCGGGTCGCCTCACCCCGCCGGCGGGGGTTATCCAGGGGATAACGTTGCATATTTGGTTCCTTGCGACCACTCGGTTACTGATTTATGACGCAGCTCCGCCCTTCCCGTTACGGCCCGAAGCAACGCCCCGGGCGCTCGTTTGCCGCCCCTTCGAAGAATGCCGTGCCCCATAAGCCTCACACCGGCCCCCGGACCTTGCGCAGCGGTCAGTGCACCAAAGCATCAGCAGCCTTTTGCCTGAGCTCAGCAGTGGAAATACGCCGCACATCCCTTACCCTCCAAGGTGATGGCCGAAGCACAAAGCCCGCCCCAGATGCTGGCGATGGTTTTAAAAAAGCCTTTGACCGCGCTTGAGCCCAAGCGGGTACCCACCCCGCAGCCAAGGGCCGGGGAACTCCTGGCCCAGGTGGAAGCCTGCGCGGTCTGCAGGACCGATCTGCACGTCATCGACGGCGAACTGACCGAACCGAAATTGCCCCTCATCCCGGGCCACGAAATCGTCGGCAAGGTTCTCCGGTGCGAGTCCGGCCGGTTTGCCGCAGGCCAACGCGTAGGTATCCCCTGGTTAGGCTGGACCTGCGGCCGGTGCCGCTTTTGCGAAAGGGGTGAAGAAAATCTCTGCGAACGAGCCCGGTTTACTGGTTACACCCGCGACGGCGGCTACGCGGAGTTCGTCGTCGCTGATGAGCGTTTTTGTTTTGCGATCCCCGAAGCGTACGGCGACCCGGCGGTCGCGGCCCCGCTGCTTTGTGCGGGCCTGATTGGGTACCGGTCGCTGGTCATGGCGGGTAGCCCGGAGCGCGTGCGAAAGCTGGGTATTTACGGATTCGGCGCGGCGGCTCACCTGGTGGCCCAGGTCGCCCGTTACCAGGGACGGCAGATTTACGCTTTCACGCGCCCCGGCAAAACCAGTGATTGGGAGTTCGCAAAACGCCTCGGAGCAACCTGGGCAGGCGGATCGGATGAACCGGCGCCGGAACCCCTGGATGCCGCCATCATTTTCGCTCCGGTCGGCTCCTTGGTACCGCCGGCGCTCAAGGCCGTCGACAAGGGTGGTCGCGTTGTCTGCGGCGGTATCCACATGAGCGATATACCCTCGTTCCCTTACGCTTGGCTTTGGGGTGAACGCACGATCTGTTCCGTGGCCAACCTGACGCGGCGCGACGCCGAGGAGTTTCTCGCTTTGGCACCGGCTGCCGGGATCAAACCGGAAGTACAACGTTTTCCCTTAACGGCAGCAAACGAGGCGCTTGACCGCTTGCGGACCGGACGCCTGCAGGGGGCGGCCGTCCTGGTACCGTGAGGCCACCGCGATTGCACCGGACAGGAGACTTCGGGTACGGGAAGGCTTGGGCGGATGGCTGAGAATGCGTCAAAAACGGGTCGATTGGCCGCTTCCCTCTCCCTGGCGGTCAATATCGCCCGGCCCTTGATCTACTACCTGGCACGTTCGGGCGAAGCGAAACGGTCTGCGGAAGACGTGAGCGCGTTCGAGACCGCATGGCCCAAACCGCGCTTCGTCAGAGCCATGTACCTGATGACGTGGGTCTGGGGCCTGGGGCTGGTGTTCGAAGCCATCCATCGGCAAATAAGTAAACCGCCGGAGGCGCCCGGTGCGAACTGGATGCCGTCGTTGCTCCGCGGGTTTGAGCATTGCCATCCCTCAGGACAAGCCCCGTTCCACGACGTAACGCATCAGCTCGGCATTGTTTTTCAGTTTTAACTTTTCGAGGATGCGCGCGCGGTAAGTGCCGACCGTTTTGACGCTCAAGGAGAGTTCCTCGCCGATCTCTTTGGGCACTTTGCCGGCGCCGATCAGCAGCATCACCTGGTACTCGCGGGCTGAAAGCGCCTCGTGCGCCGGACCGGCCGCACCCTGGACTTCGGCCGCCAGTTGTTCCGCGACGCCGGTGGTCAGGTACTTGCCCCCGCCGATCACTTTGCGCGCCGCACGGCACAGTTCCTGGGGCGCGCTCTCCTTGGTCAGGTACCCCGCCGCGCCGGCCTTGAGCACCCGCACGGCGTACTGGTCTTCGGCGTGAGCACTCAGGACGAGTACCGGCACCTTCGCAGCCGATGCGCGAAGTTCCTTCAGCACCTCCAGGCCGCTGCGCCCGCGCATCGAGACGTCCAGCAGCACCAGATCCCAGAGCGGTCGCCAAAGTTGGGCCAGCGCCTCGGTCGCGTTGGCCGCCTCGCCGAAGGTGGCATCCTGAAACTCATCGAGCAGAATCCTTTTGAGGCCCTCGCGGAACAAGGCGTGATCGTCAACGATCAGAATTCTCATCGTCTCTTTTCAATCGCGGCGGCTACACATCGCACGACCTACTTGACCGTAGGTATCATCACGGGGTGACGCTGACGAGCCGAGCGTTACAGGTTCGCGCCGGGGCCGCCGCACCTCATCTGGCGCGGATACCCGACCGCTTTAGCGAACCGGGATTGGTTACGGGTCGCCTGGTTCTTCCAACCAGTATAAACGAATGCCATGCCCGGGGGCGAGCAGAATGTACGATGCGTAGGGCGTGCGTCCGTCTAACGGTGCCGGGTGTCGGTGTTCGCTCCTGGACGACCCCGGAAAAAATGTGGGTAAAGCTCAGCACGGACGTGACGGGCTACGCTTAACCGCCCCTTGAGGCGAAAAGGCGGTACCCGGCACTTGCCGCACCAAGTCTCGGTATCGCCGGGATCATTTGACGTAAACTTTGCCGGTCGCTTTCCCCTCCTCGGACGGCGGGGCAGCCTTCGGACCGCCCCACAGGAAGGTCACCGAGGCGCTCACAATATCGACCCTCATGTCGAACGCGCCCCGCAGGTTATGCCCTTGCGAATCGGTGACGTCGACCGACGGGTTACCGACGAACACGTGTCCATACCCGACGTCAAACGCCACCCAGGAAGCCGGCCGGAACTGGAAGCCCGCAGTGACAAAATAGCGATTATCGTCAGGAACCTGCGGCGTGCGCGTTTCCGCGCTGCGGATCGGCGTTTCGTCGTAAGCAAAACCGAGGCGCAACGTGAGGCACTTCGACGCGTACCATTCGAACCCGATCGCATAACGCAACGAATCCTTGTACTCAAGGTTGATGACGCTGGCCGGGCCCACGAAGGCCTGAGTCAACGGATCATTGAACGTGATCGGAATCTGTTGCAAACGGCTCCAGCGCGTCCAGGCGATGTCGCCGAGCAGCGCGAACTGGTGCAGAAACCTTTGGTACACGCTGAAATGGTAGACGTCGGGCAAGTCGAGACGCGCACTGACGCTCTGGTTATGAAAGATCTCCTGCAAGGCCGCGGGCGCCGGAAACTGAACCGGCGAACCGGGCGCGGTCAGGGCCGGAACACCCCGGAACTCGGCGCTTCCGTGGAGATCGTGCGTGATTCCCGAGCGATAGCTGATGCCGATCCGGCCGTCCTGGAAGAACGGGTTTTCGTCACCCTTCAGGTACTCAAAGATCCCGCCGACGGTAAAGCCTAGGTCCCAATCGCTCGCCGATAGCTCGGAAACGCCGTCGCGCCCCTGAGGCACAAACCCGGCACCGGCATAGGCGCGCTCGACCGCCCCTCGAATACCGGCCGGCACCATCGGGAAGAAGTTCTCGTTTAAAAACCCGCCGCCGATTTCCCCGAAGTCGACCGCCCGCGTCAGACGTGCCGAAGCGTACTGCACGTCGAGGTTTGCGCCGACGGAAATCCGGTCCAAGAACCGGTAGGCGATGGAAGGCTGCAGGTCCAGCACGGTAAGTTTACTGCGCAGAGCGATGTACCGCCCGACCCAGGTCGGGTCGTAGTTGGTTTCCAGGCCGAACGGCGCGCTCACGCCGAAGCCGATCGATAAATCCCCGTAGGTTGGGCTGCGAAAGACAGGCTGGGAAAGGTAAAAATTCGGCAAAAACTTGTCTTTGCCGCTATCACCGCTGTCGATGCCGGTAATCCGTTCACCGTTGAAGGGACTGCCCGGAAGGCGGTATTGGGAACCGTCGTTATGGAAATAAGCGGTCGGGATAAGGTAATGGGCGCCTGCCTGCGCCTCACCCCGGTCCAGCAGGGCGATGCCGGCCGGGTTGAAGAAGATCGTGGAGGCGTCTTCCGCCTGGGCAGCCCCACCTGCATAGGCTGACCCCAGACCGCTTACGCTTTGTTCATTCAGCAGAAAACTGCCTGCGCGCGAGTTGCCGGCGACCGCAAAGGTCACCAGAACCGCACAAACCAGGATGGCCCTGGCCGCTTTTCCAGCAATTATCATCGGTTTGACCATGGGGGCAATAGGGTGAATCAAAGATACCGACCGGGCGGTGTTATCGACTCCGAGGAAACGCGAACTCGGCCGCGAAGACAATCCATTTCTATACCCCGATGCCGCCCGAAAAGGATTGCAATCCGGGGCGTCTCGCCCGATACTTTAGGTGGTTAAGTAATTTGTCATTTCAGGTTCACGCCCTCTATGGCTGAGTGCACCCAAGACGTTGTCCCGACACGGGTTTTTGACTTCATCCGGCACCAGTTGGACCACTTCCCCAAAGCTGACGCCTTCGCTTACAAGGTGGCCGGAGAATGGAAAAAATTTTCGACCGCCGAGGTCATCGAAGCGGCCGACGGCCTGGCCTGGGCCTTGTACCGGCAGGGCATCCGGCCGGGTGACCGCGTGGCCAGCGTCACCGAAACGAACCGCCCGGAGTGGAACATCATCGACATTGCCGTCATGTCCCTCGGGGCGGTGCACGTGCCGATTTACCCCAACCTGCCGGGCGATGAGTTCCGCTACGTCCTGGAGCACTCGGCGGCCAAACTGGCCTTTGTGTCCAGTGAACGCCTCTACCGCGCGCTTTCTCCCCTGGCGGCCAGGCTGCCGGGCCTGCCGCGGATTTACACGTATGATGATGCGGCGGGCGCAACCTCGTGGCGGGAGCTTTCCGCATCCGCATCCGGTTCATTTGATGCCGATGCCCGGCAGGTGCTTGCGGCGTTGCGGGACCGGGTAAAACCCGAGGACCTGGCAACGCTCCTCTACACCTCCGGGACCACCGGAACGCCCAAAGGCGTGATGCTCTCGCACCGCAACCTTACGAGTAACGCGATCGTCTGCGCAGACCTGGTCATGGGCACGCACCGCGAGCGCGCGCTTTCTTTCCTACCGCTCTGCCACATCTACGAACGTACGCTCATCAACATCTACGTCTATTCCGGCGTGTCCGTCTATTACGCCGAAAACCTAAACACGATCGTGGTGAACCTGCGCGAGGTGCGGCCGCATATGTTTTCGACCGTCCCGCGTTTGCTCGAGAAGATTTACGAAAAGATCCTCGAACGCAGCGAGCACCTGCCGTGGCCGCAACGACGGTTCGCCCGATGGGCGCTCCGTCGCGCCGTGCAGTATGACCCTGATCACCCGATGACCA
>JAFAUY010000129.1 GCA_019243005.1 Verrucomicrobiota bacterium
GGAATACCTGCAGGGGTACTTTGCCGGCCTGGCGTTCCGGAGGCCTTTTGTCAGCCACTTGCCGGGCGGGCTCCTCACCAGTCAGGCCGCGCCCGGCCTGCCGAACCTGGCCGAGCCGCCGCCAGCGGTGGCGGAAGAAGAGCAGACCGTGTTCGGCACGCCGGTTTCCGACCTGTGCGAGCAAGAACTTTGGAAACTGGAACGCAACGGCCTGGACGTCTGGGACGAACTCATGGCCCACGCCGCCCAAAACAAGCTCCCGGATAAAAAACACACCTTCTGGTTCCGATTTCACGGCTTGTTTTACGTCGGGCCTACGCAGGAATCGTTCATGCTTCGGCTGCGCATCCCGGCGGGCGAGCTTACGGCAGCCCAGATGCGGGGCCTGGCCGGCTTGGCTGACGAGTGGGGCGGCGGTTACGCGCACGTCACCACCCGCGCGAACATCCAGATTCGTGAAATTGCGCCGAAAAACATCATCAAAGTCCTGACCAAACTGCAGGAAATCGGCCTGACGTCGCGGGGTTCAGGCGTCGACAACGTCCGCAACATCACCGCGCCGGCCACGGCCGGGATTGATCCCACCGAACTGATCGATACACGGCCGCTGGCCAAAGGCCTGCACTACTACATCCTCAATAACCGCGACCTGTACGGGATCCCGCGCAAATTTAACGTCGCCTTTGAGGGAGGAGGCGCCATCGGCACGGTGGCTGATACCAACGACATCGGCTTTATGGCCGTTCGGGTGCCGGAGGGTAAAGGGGTCGAACCGGGCGTGTATTTCCGCGTCCAGCTCGCCGGCATCACGGGCCACGAACAGTTCGCCAAAGATACCGGCTTTATCATCCGGCCCAATGACAGCGTGGCGGTCGGCGCCGCGATCATCCGGGTGTTCAACGAACACGGCGACCGCACCAATCGGAAAAAGGCGCGGCTCAAATACCTGATCGACAAGTGGGGCACCGGCAAATTCATGGAAGAGGTCGAAAAGAAGCTCGCCTTCCCGCTCGTGCGCCTGCCGCTGGAAGATTGCCAGCCGCCCCATCCCCCGATGCCGCACGCCCACATCGGCGTGTATAAGCAAAAGCAGCCGGGCCTCAACTACGTCGGGGTGGTCATGACGGTCGGCATGATGAAAACGCGCCAGATGCGTCGCCTGGCCAACGTCGCGGAAAATTACGGTTCAGGCACGCTGCGACTCACCGTTTGGCAGAACCTGCTGATCCCGGATGTCCCGGACGGCTATGTGGAAACGGTGAAGCGCAACCTGGTCAAGATGGGTTTTCATTACGAAGCCAACACGATCACGGGCGGGCTGGTGGCCTGTACCGGCAACACCGGCTGCCGGTGGTCTTCGACCAACACCAAGGGCCAGGCGGTCGAGCTCGCACGCTACCTGGAGAAAAAGGTAAAATTAGAGCAGCCGGTCAACATCCATCTTACCGGCTGCCCGAACTCCTGCGCGCAGCACTACATCGGCGACATCGGGTTGCTTGGTGCGAAAGTTTCGCTGAGTGGCGAACAGGTGGAAGCCTACCACATCCTCCTCGGCGGCAAGTGCGTGGGCGGCCAAGTGCTCGGGCGGGAGGTCTTTCACGGGATTCCCTTCAGCCAGATACCGCCGCTGTTGGAACGGGTGCTGAAGACCTACCTCGAGCGGCGCAAGGACCGGCAGGAAACGTTCGTGGAATTCACCGCGCGCCACAGCGTGAAAGAGCTCCAGGAAATGTTCTCGGATTAGAGGACGTCATGAAAAACCCACCTTACCCATAATTAACCCTGCCGCTCCGCCCTTCACCCATTCTCCAAGCCAGTCATGGAAAGAAGCCATATGGGCAGCATGCCGGGCCGCCACTTTCCCGACCCGATGCCGCCGTGGCGTTCCAACTTTTGGAGCGCGCGGTTGGGTGCCGCCCTTTTTCTAACCACCCGAACCTTATCACCCTTTGTAATTAATGACGACATCCACTGTCCCCAGCCCTTCTTCGGCAGGCATTCCCTTCGTACCCGATAATGCCCCGTTCACGCCGGCACAACGCGCCTGGTTGAATGGATTGCTCGCCGGGATGTTCTCCGGCGTGCAACCCGGTCACACGGCTGCACCGCCCGCGGCGGCGCCGGTCAAGGTCAAGGTGCCGGTGTTTTTCGGTTCGGAAAGCGGCAACGCCGAGGCGCTCTCCAAGCGGGTCGCCAAAGCGGTACAACAGCACGGCTTTGAGTCCAAAGCTATCGGCCTGGACAAGATCAGCGTGAAAGACCTGGCCAAAGAGAAGTTTGCGCTGATCATCACCAGCACTTTCGGGGAAGGCGATCCGCCGGAAAATGCCAAAGCGTTCCACGCGGAACTGCACGCTGCGGATCATCCCGGTTTTACCAACCTGAGCTATTCCGTGCTCGCTTTAGGTGACAAAAACTACGAGCAATTCTGCAAGTGCGGCATCGATTTCGACAAACGGCTCGAAGCCCTGGGAGCCCGTCGCCTGTACGAGCGCGTCGACTGCGACGTCGACTACGAAGCCTCGTACCAACGTTGGCAGACGGGTGTTCTTGGCGTGCTGGAAGCCGCCGCCAAAGAGGTTGCGCCCGGGCCGGCGCCGGCCACGGCCCAGCCGCCGCCCGGAACGCACGGCGCCCCGGCCATCATCGGGGATAACCCGGTAGAAGCCGGACACGTGCCCGGGCCCACGTCGCCAGGTAAGACGGGCACCGCAACCGAGCCGGGCGCGCCCCCGGCGAAGGCCGCTCATTCGCGCAAGAATCCGTTCCCGGCCAAGCTGCTGACCAACCGGTGCCTGAGCGCCGACGGCTCCGGCAAAGAAGTCCGTCACTACGAAATATCGCTGGACGGCTCCGGCCTCCATTACGAAGCCGGCGATGCCCTTGGGGTGACCCCGACCAATTGCCCGGCACTGGTGGACGCATTATTGCACGCGCTCAACTGCGACGGAGAGGAGGCCGTTCCCACCTCGGACGGCCACGAGGACTCGCTTCGGATCGCGCTGGAGCGCCATTACGAAATCACCAAGATTCCGGCCCCGCTGCTCAAGGCCATCGCCGAGGTCAGCGCCGACCGCACCCTGGCCGACCTGATGCGGCCCGAAAAGAAGGAAGCGCTCGGGCATTACCTCTGGGGCCGTGAAGTGCTCGACCTGCTCGCCGATTTTCCTTCCGTCACCTTTAAGCCGGCCGAGTTTGTCAGCCACTTGAAAAAGCTCCAACCGCGCCTCTACTCGATCTCGTCGAGCCTGAAAGCCTTTCCCGAACAAGTGCACTTGACGGTGTCGACCCTCCGTTACGAGAGCTTCGGCCGGAAACGCAAGGGCGTCTGTTCGACCTTCCTGGCCGATCGGGTCGATGGGACGGTACCGGTTTTCGTGCAGGTGTCGCACAGCTTCCGGCTGCCCCAGAATGGGGATACGCCGATCATCATGGTCGGTCCCGGCACCGGGGTAGCCCCGTTCCGGGCCTTCCTGCACGAGCGCCGCGCCGTGGGTGCAAAGGGACGCAACTGGCTCTTTTTCGGAGAGCAGCACGCCGCGACCGACTTTTACTACCGGGAAGAGCTGGATGCAATGCTCGCTGACGGGCACCTGAGCAAACTCAGCACCGCGTTCTCACGCGATCAGAAAGAGAAAATCTACGTGCAACATCGCATGGTCGAAACGGGAGATGAGCTCTGGGGGTGGTTGCAGGAGGGCGCTCACTTTTACGTCTGCGGCGATGCGAGCCGGATGGCCAAAGACGTCGATCTGGCCCTCCATACCGTGATTGAAAAAAATGGCGGCCAAGGGAAAGAGGGCGCGGTTGAATACGTGAAAAAGCTCAAAGCCGACAAGCGCTACCAGCGCGATGTTTATTAATATTGTCAGAAAGTATGAATTTTTCCTCCTACGAGTGTAGCTGCTTTTTCGACGAGATTTTCGAATCCGGCGGCCGGGTCCGCCCGGAAGCAGAGCCACTGGTGCGAATGATCGATTCGATGGATGAAGGGGACCTGCGCCGGCGTCAGGAAGCCGCCGAGCGGGCCCTCCTTTATTCCGGGATCACGTTTAACGTTTACAGCGATAAGGCGGGCCGGGAGAAGATTTTTCCCTTCGACATCGTGCCCCGCATCGTCCGGTGCTCGGAATGGGACCGGATCGAGAAGGGTCTGCGCCAACGCATCCATGCACTAAACCTTTTCCTGGATGACGTCTATCACGACCAGAAGATCGTGAAGGCGGGGGTTGTGCCCGAACACGTCATCCGTTCGGCGACGGCGTTCCGTGAACAATGCATCGGTCTGAACCCGCCGCGCGGCGTCTGGTGTCACATTACCGGCACGGACCTGGTGCGTGACGGTGACGGCACCATCTACGTGCTCGAAGACAACCTGCGCTGTCCTTCCGGCGCCTCGTACGTGCTTGAGAACCGCCGGATCATGAAACAGACCTTCCCGGAGGTCTTCGACGTCTCGCGGGTGCGGCCGGTGAATGATTACCCGGCCAAACTTCTGGACATGCTGCAATGGCTTGCGCCGGAGGGAGTGAATTCGCCGCGGGTGGTGGTGCTGACGCCCGGCAGCTACAACTCGGCCTACTTTGAACACTCGTTTCTCGCCCAGCAAATGGGCGTGCAGCTCGTCGAGGGCGGCGACCTGATCGTCGCGGATGGCCATGTGCTCATGCGTACCACGGACGGCTTCGAACGGGTGGACGTGATCTACCGGCGGTTGGATGACGACTTCCTGGACCCGGAGGTTTTCCGGCCCGACTCCATGCTCGGCATCCCCGGCATCATGGAAGTCTATAAAGCCGGCCGCGTTGCGCTGGCCAACGCGCCCGGGACGGGCGTCGCCGACGACAAGGTGGTTTATGCCTACGTGCCGAAGATCATCAAGTTTTACCTTGATGAAGAGGCGATCATTCCCAACGTTCCGACGTACCTTTGCTGGGATGAAAAGGACGCCGCATACGCTCTGGAGAACCTCGACAAGCTCGTGGTAAAGGCAGCCAACGAATCCGGCGGTTATGGGATGCTGGTCGGGCCGCATTCAACCGAAACGCAGCGCGCTGAATTTGCCAAACGCATCCGGGCAAACCCGCGCAACTACATTGCCCAGCCGACCCTTTCCCTCTCCTGCGTGCCGATCATGGTGGAAGGCCACTTCGAAGGGCGGCATGTAGACTTGCGGCCTTACATCCTTTACGGCAGAGAAATTTTCGTTCTGCCCGGCGGCCTGACGAGGGTAGCGCTTAAGAAAGGTTCCCTCGTCGTCAATTCCAGCCAGGGCGGCGGAAGCAAAGACACCTGGGTGATTGACGATTGAGGGCGACGCGGTAGAAGAATTTTCACGTTGCACATTTTCATGCTAAGCCGCGTTGCCCAATCGATTTACTGGATGAGCCGCTACTTCGAGCGGGCGGAAAATGTCGCCCGCTTCCTCGACGTGAATTTCCGGCTCATGCTCGACCTGCCGTCCGGGATGGCCGTGCAATGGGAGGCGCTCGTACGCATCACGGGCGACTACGAGCCGTTCATCAAACATTACAAGCGAGCCACCCGCGAAACCGTCATCCAGTTCCTCACGTTCGATACCGAAAACCCGAACTCGATCCTGTCGTCGGTTCGTGCCGCTCGCGAGAACGCGCGCTCGGTCAGGGAGAGCATTTCTTCGGAAATGTGGGAACAGCTCAACCGGATTTATTTCCGGGTCGGTGATGCCGCCAGCCGGCACCTGGATGCGCCGGAAGAATTTTTTGAGGAAGTCAGGCTGGCCAGCCATTTATTCATCGGCCTCACCGACACAACCATGTCCCACAACGAGCCGTGGCACTTCGCGCGGCTTGGCCAGGCCCTCGAGCGCGCCGATAAGACGTCGCGAATCCTGGACGTAAAATACTTTATCCTCCTGCCGTCCGTCGCCGACGTGGGCACGCCGCTCGATGAGATCCAATGGACGGCGGTTCTCCGCTCCGCCAGCGCGCTGCAGATTTACCGCCAGCAGTACGGCCGGGTCTCCCCCCTGCGCGTGGTTGAATTCCTGGTACTGGATCCCGAATTCCCCCGGGCCATACATTTTTGCCTCCGCCGCGCGGACGAATCGCTGCACGCGATCTCGGGCACACCGCAGGGAACGTTCCGCAACAGCGCCGAGCAGCGGTTGGGCCAACTCCGGGCCGAACTCGATTTCACGCGCGTCTCCGACATTATGCGCATCGGTGTGCACGAATTTATTGACGATTTCCAAGTCAAGCTCAACGGGATCGGCACGACCATTCACGAAACCTTTTTTGCGACTCGACCGATTCAGCCGTCGCAAAGCCAGGTTTTGCCGAAGGCGGACCGAGAACGATGAGGCGTAACCAGAGTCTTCCCCTGTGACAAACATAAATCTCACCGACAAACGGGACTATGAGGGGCTGGTCAGCCCTGTGGCGACCCGCGGCGCCTGCGGCGTCGGCGTGCTGGTCGATCTGAATGGGACGAAAACCCACCAATTGGTCGAAGACGGGTTGCGAATCCTCGTTAATATCGACCACCGCGGCGCCCGCGGTTCCGAGGAAAAAACCGGTGACGGCGCAGGGATCCTGCTGCAAAAGCCGCACGAGTTTTTCAAAGCGGTGATTCCGGCGCTGGGCGATTTTGACTCCTACGGCGTCGGGATGTTTTTCCTGCCGAAAGACGTCTGGAAACAGATCGCCGCGAAAAAGCTGGTGAACACGGTTTGCCGCGAAGCCGGCTTTAGAGTCATCGCCTGGCGGGATGTACCGACGGAAAATTCCGACCTCGGCCGGACGGCATTGCAGTCGGAACCGGCGGTCAGGCAGCTCTTTGTCGAGCCGCGCGCCGCCATGCCGCCGGAGCGGATGGACGAAAAACTTTACGTGTTGCGGCGGCTCATCGAAAAAGCGGCCCGGGAACGCAACATTGCGGGTGACGAACTTTTTTACATTTGCTCACTCGACCGCCGCCGCGTCGTTTACAAGGGACTCCTTACCTGTAGCCAGATCGGCAAGTATTACCCCGATCTCAAAGACGAGCGGGTAACGACGGGCCTGGCCCTGGTCCACTCGCGCTTCGGCACCAACACCTTGGGGGCGTGGCAACTTGCGCACCCCTACCGGGTCACCGTCCATAACGGCGAAATCAATACGCTGCGCGGAAATGTGAACCGGATGCGGACCCGGGAGGCGGCGTTGGCCTGCGAACGGTTCGGCAGCGACATCGAGCAGATCAAACCGGTGACGAGCGAAGGGCTGAGCGACACGGCCGTGTTCGACAACGTCCTGGAACTGCTGCTCGAGGCGGGCCGGACGTTGCCGCAGGCGCTGCGAATGCTCGTGCCGGAGGCGTGGAACAAAGATAAGTTGATGGATCCCAAACGCCGCGCGTTTTACGATTACCATTCAACCATCATGGAGCCGTGGGATGGCCCGGCTCTGATCGCGGCGACCGATGGTTACCGGGTAGCGGCCGTGCTCGACCGCAACGGCCTGCGGCCGTGCCGCTATTACCTGACCAAAAACAACCTCCTGGTGATGGCCAGCGAGACGGGTGTGCTCGATACGCCGGCGAGTGAAATCGTCCTTCAGGGTCGCCTGAAACCGGGTGAACTGTTTTTGGCCGACACGCTCCAGAAACGGATCGTGCCCGAAGGCGAAATCTTTGCGGAGCTGACCAGACCACCCTACGCGGATTGGCTCGCGGAAAAACGGATCCGTTTGCGCGACATCGCTTCGGCGGTGACGGCGGAACCGGAAGCAATCGCGGACGTGACGCCGTTCCAGCGCGCGTTCGGCTACACGCTTGAGTCCCTTCGCTGCCTCGTGCAGCCGATGGCCGCCGAAGGTAAAGACCCCCTCGGCTCAATGGGCAACGACACCCCGCTGGCGGTGTTGTCGACGCGCTACAAGCCGTTATTCCAATACTTCCTGCAGATGTTCGCGCAGGTTTCCAATCCGCCGCTGGATTACATTCGGGAAGACCTGGTAACCTCGCTGGAAAGCCATATCGGGCGCCAGCGCAACATGCTGGAAGAAACGCCGGAGCACTGCCGGCAGCTGTTCCTCGAGTCACCAATCCTGACGCACGCCGGCATGGCGGCGCTCCGGGATATCGATCACAACGGCATCCGTTCCTGCTTCATCGATGCGACCTACGCAATCGGCACCTCGCTCGAGCGCGCCATCCGTGAGATGCGGGCGTGCGCGGCAGAGGCGATCAATAACGGCTGCGAGATCATGATCGTCTCGGATCGTAACGTCGGTCCGGACCGGATCGCCATCCCGAGCCTGCTGGCGGTCGGCGCACTCCAGCACCACCTGATTCGCGAAGGGTTGCGTACCAACGCCGCGCTCGTCCTGGAAGTCGGCCAGCCTTGTACGGTTCATCATTTCTGTTCCCTCATCGGCTACGGCGCGGACGCGATCTACCCCTGGCTTGCGTACGCGAGCATCGCGCAACTGGGGCGTGACGGCTGGTTGCAGGGTGCGGATACGCGCGAGGCGATGACCAGGTTCAAGAAAGCCATCGAAGGCGGTTTACTCAAGGTTATGTCGAAGATGGGGATCTCGACCCTGGAAAGTTATAAAGCCGCCCAGGTTTTCCAGGCGGTCGGGCTTAATGACGACTTCGTCCGCGAATATTTCACCGGCACACCGAGCGCCCTGGGGGGCGTCGGGCTGGAACAGATCGAACGCGAGATGCTGGAGCAGCACGCGATCGCTTTCGGTGAAAAGGTGCCGGGCACGTTGCCGCTGGACGTCGGTGGCGACCTTTACTGGCGGCGCGACGGCGAGGTGCACCAGTGGAACCCGATCACCGTGGCCAAACTGCAGCACGCCGTGCGCACCGACAGCTACGAAACCTATCAGGAGTTCGCGAGCTTCTTGAACGCGCAGGAGGAACGGCTGCAAACGATTCGTGGGTTGCTCGAGTTCGACCTCGACGAGCACGAGTCGGTGCCGATCGAAGAGGTCGAGCCGATCGAATCGATTTGGAAACGTTTCTCGACGGGGTCGATGTCGCTTGGGTCCCTGAGCACCGAGGCCCACGAGTGCCTTGCCACCGCGATGAACCGGATCGGCGGGAAAGCGGGCAGCGGAGAGGGCGGCGAACAGGTCGAGCGATTCGGTACGGAGCGCACCTGCACGATGAAACAGGTCGCGAGCGGCCGCTTCGGCGTGACCATCAATTACCTTGCCAACGCCAAGCAGATCGAAATTAAAATGGCTCAGGGGGCCAAGCCGGGCGAGGGCGGCGAACTGCCGGGCAGCAAGGTGAACGAAGACATTGCGTCCGTGCGGTTCACCACCCCGGGCGTCGGCTTGATCTCGCCGCCGCCCCACCATGACATCTATTCCATCGAAGACCTGGCGCAGCTGATCCACGATCTGAAGTGCGCCAATCCGGAGGCGGAGATCCACGTGAAACTGGTCTCCGTCGCCAACGTCGGCACGATCGCTGCGGGTGTGGCCAAGGCGCGGGCGGATGCGGTTTTGATCGCGGGCGATTCCGGCGGGACGGGCGCGGCCCTGAAAACGTCGATCAAAAATTGCGGCGCACCGTGGGAACTCGGGCTGGCCGAAACCCAGCAGGTGCTGCTGGCGAACAACCTTCGCTCGCGCATCCGCGTGCGCGTGGACGGCGGGTTGAAGACGGGCCGCGATGTGGTCATTGGGGCGTTGCTCGGGGCGGAGGAATACGGGTTCGGTACGGCACCCCTGGTTGCCGTCGGTTGCATCATGCTGCGCAAATGCCATTGCAACACTTGCTCGGTCGGCGTTGCCACCCAGGACCCGGATCTGCGGGCCAAATTCCCGGGTAAACCGGAGCACGTGATCAACTACATGCGTTTTGTCGCGCAGGAAGTTCGTGAACTGATGGCGGCGCTCGGGTTTCGAACCATGGATGAGATGATCGGCCGGGTGGATAAGTTGCGCCCGCGACCGGTTCGCTTCCCGAAGGGTGTGCCGCTGGACCTTTCGAAGCTCCTTTTCCGGCAACCGTCCTCAGACACGCCGCGCAGGATCCGCTCTCAAAACCATAAACTGGATAAGAAGCTCGACCATCAGCTGATTGCGCAGGCGCAGCTTGCCCTTGAGCGCGGCAAGCCGGTCCTGATCGAGACCAAAATTCACAACTCCGATCGTACCGCGAGCACGATGCTGAGCTCGGCGGTAGCTAAGCGATACGGGGCCAAAGGGTTGCCGCCGGATACAATCAGAATCCGTTTTACCGGCACGGCCGGCCAGAGCTTCGGTGCCTTCCTTGCGCGCGGCATCAGCCTGCATCTTGAGGGCGATGCGAACGATTACGTCGGCAAAGGACTCTCCGGGGGCAAGATCACCGTCAACACCCCCAAAGGCGCAGCCTACGTCGCGAGTGAAAACATTCTCGTCGGCAACGTCGCCCTCTACGGCGCGACCAGCGGTGAAGCGTACATCAACGGCATGGCCGGCGAACGTTTCGCCGTGCGCAACTCGGGTGCGATGGCCGTGGTTGAGGGCGTGGGCGATCACGGGTGCGAATACATGACCGGGGGGGCCGTGGTGATTCTGGGCCGGACGGGCAAAAATTTCGGCGCCGGCATGAGTGGCGGTGAAGCGTTCATCTTTGATGAGGACGGCACCTTCGCTACCAAGCTCAACCCCGCCATGGTGCGGCTGGAACCGTTCACGGGTGCCGGCGAACGCGACCACGCCCTCGTGAAGCGGTTGCTGGAGAACCACGTCTTTTACACCAACAGCTCGAAGGCGAAGCGCATCCTGGCCAACTGGGGGAAGAGTCTGGCGCGATTCGTGAAAGTGATCCCGGAGGCTTACGCCGAGGTGCTCGCACGCCATCTGGCCGAAGGCAAAGATGTGCGCCTCACGCTGCCGCCCTCCGCCCAGGAACGCAGGGCAGCCTGAGCGGGAGGTCTGAGCAAAAAGCTACCTACCTCCAATCAAGGTATTTTATGGCTGACGATCATCCAAACGGTTATCTGAAGTTCTCGCGCAGACCGATCGGTAAACGCAATCCGAGGGAACGCATCCGCGACTACAACGAGGTCTGGAGACCGCACTGGGACGAGGGGCATTTGCGCGAGCAGGGTTCGCGCTGCATGGATTGCGGTGTCCCGACGTGCATGGGCGGCTGCCCCTTGGGCAACATTATCCCTGATTGGAATGACCTTATCTCGCGCGGCCACTGGCGCGAAGCGCTCGACCGGGCGCACGCCACCAACAATTTTCCTGAATTTACCGGCTACACCTGCCCCGCGCCGTGCGAACCGGCCTGCGTGCTAGCGCTCAACGACGAACCGGTCACGATCAAGAGCGTCGAGCGGGCCATCGCTGACCGCGGCTGGGACGAAGGCTGGATCGTGCCGGACCCGCCGAAAATCCGCACCGGCAAACGTATCGCCATCGTGGGCAGCGGCCCGGCCGGCATGGCTGCCGCGCAGCAACTCAACCGGGCCGGACACGAGGTGACCGTCTTCGAACGCGATGACGAGATCGGCGGCTTGATGGTCTACGGCATCCCGGATTTCAAGTTTGCCAAGTTGCAGGTGGCACGCCGGGTAAACCAGATGCGTGATGAAGGGGTGTTGTTCAGGACGAACGTTAACGTCGGCAAAGACATTTCCCTCCGGGAGCTGCGCGAGAAATTCGATGCCGTTTGCCTCGCCATCGGCGCCCAGCAACCGCGCGAGGTGCCCCTGCCCGGCCGGGACCTCGGCGGAATCTGTTATGCCATGAGGTATTTGATGGGTGAGAATCGCCACCAGGCCGGAAAATGCGCTGAACCCGAGATCAGCGCGCGAGACAAGCACGTCATCGTCCTCGGCGGCGGCGATACCGGC
>JAFAUY010000144.1 GCA_019243005.1 Verrucomicrobiota bacterium
CGCAGCTTCCTGTCGTGGCGCACCGGTAACGCGATCCTGCTCGCGGAGGCGAATGTGCTTCCGGACCAGGTGCTGAGTTTCTTCGGCGACCACGGCGGGCGCATGCACATGGTGCTTAATTTTTTCGTTAACCCGCATCTGTTCCTCGCCATGGCTCGGCAATCACCGGAGCCGCTGACCCGCAGCCTGCTCCAATTGCCCCGGCTGCCGGACAGTTGCCATTTTGCCTATTTCCTGCGCAACCATGATGAATTGGATCTTAGCCGGCTGAGCAGCATGGAACGTGAGCTTTGCTTCGAGGCTTTCGGGCCGAAGCCGGAAATGCAGCTTTACGGCCGGGGTATTCGACGGAGGTTCGCACCGATGCTGGACGGTGATGTCGCCCGCCAGATGCTCGGCTACAGCTTGGTCTTCTCGTTGCCGGGTACGCCGGTGCTTTGGTACGGGGATGAGATCGGCATGGGCGACGATCTTAAACAGGAAGAGCGTTACAGCGTGCGTACACCCATGCAGTGGTCCGCCGACCGGAATGCCGGCTTCTCGTCCGCGCCGCCGGACCGGTTGCGGCGCCCGCTCATCAGCTCCGGCCCGTTTGATTATCGTAAAGTGAACGTTCAGACCCAGCGACGCCAGCCGGACTCGTTGCTCAACGCGCTGGAGCGGTTAATCCGTACGCGCAAAGAATACCCGGAGATTGGGGCGGGTAATGCTTACCGGTTTGTGGAAAACGATTGTCCGGGCAGCGTCTTCGCGCACGCCTGCGAAGACGAAAACGGAAATGCGCTGCTGGCCGTGCACAACTTCGCCGGTAAACCGGTGGAAGTGGCGCTTCACCTCTGGGACGAACGGTTCACGCGTTTCCTCTATCTTTTTGACGAATTGCCCAATGAACGCATCAAAGATAGAAAGATCACGGTGAAACTCGCTCCATACGGTTTTTCCTGGCTGAGGCTGAAGCGGTGAAGCTCGGAGTTCGGAGCCTCGTGCTCGGAGAACGGGGGCGCGCAGAACCTGGCGCGGGACCGCAGGAGACCGGCGCGTAAAACCTCGGATCGTTGCTGCCGCGTACGCCTGTTGAAGACGAATTATGCCAGACAAAATCATCCTCTCGACGGTGAGTGCCTGGGCTCTGGGCGACCGGTTTTCCGATACCGTCGCGCAGAAGAACGCCGCCCTGCGCGAGGCCAAGATCGCGAAGCTGGACGGAGACCTGAGCGAAAATGCCCCTTACCAGGCTGCGAAAGAAAAGTTCCGGACCATGGGCCGGATCCAGCGCCGGCTGACCCGGGAAATGAATGATCTGATTGCTCAGGGACACACCCTGGTCGATCCGCTCAGCTGGGTGTCGTCCGGCCCGGCCGCCGCCGTTGCTGCGGTCGCCCGAATCGAGATCGGAACCGTGGTAACGATGAATTGGAATGGCGCGACCGAAAGTTTTCTCGTGGCAGGCGCACGCGACAACCACCTGCCCGAAGAGGGTGACCTCGTCCCGATACCGTACAATTCGCCCCTTGGGAAAGTGCTGCTCGGACGGCAAGCCGGGGAGCGATTCACCGCCGAGATCAACGGCCGGCGCCAGGAAATCGAGGTGGTCTCGGTACGCCGGCCGACGCGGGAGGAGATCTACCGCGTTTTTCCCAGTTTGCAGGCGACGGATTCCGGACCTTGAGTCTCGCTGGCCCGAAGCGCCGGCCCTTTAAGGAGAAATCCGAATGATCGCTCGCCAGGTAACGTCTGACGGCCTACATAAGCCCGCATGAACCATCGAATCATCGGCACCACCCTGCCGGTCCTGGAGTTTCAATTGGCGCCGGGTGAAAGCGTGGTGGCGGTTTCCGGCGAGTTATCCTGGATGAGCGCATCGATCACGTTGCAGACCAGCGCGCAGTTGGGAGGCACCGGCGGCATCTTCGGCGTGTTCAGACGGGTGGCCGGCGGCGGCTCACTTTTTCTGACCCGGTACTCGGCGCAAGGTGCGCCGGGTTTGCTCGCCTTCGCAACGCGCGTCCCCGGACACATCCTGCCGATCGCGGTCACGCCTGCGTAGACTTACCTGGTGCACCGGCACGGGTTCCTTTGCGGGACGCCGGGCGTACAACTCTCCGTCGGTTTCCAGCAGTCGCTTGGGGCCGGCATTTTCGGCGGCGAAGGCTTTTTGCTGCAGCAGGTAACGGGGGCCGGGGAAGCCTGGATTGAACTCGACGGCGAGGTGGTCAGCTACGACCTCGGGCCCGGCGAAACTTTACGCGTGCACCCGGGCCACGTCGGCATGTTTGAGGCAACCGTCGGTTTCAATATCACCCGGATTCCGGGCATCAGGAACCTCCTGTTTGGGGGCGACGGCATTTTCCTGGCCGCGTTGACCGGCCCCGGCCGGGTTTGGCTGCAGTCACTGCCCCTGGCGAACCTGGCGCACGCGTTATCACCGTATCTGCCCAAAATCACCGAACGGGTCGAAGCGGCCAGCGCGGGCGGAATACTCGGTTCGCTCTTACGCAACCTGGTCTCCAAATAATGCGACCCCGGAGCTTTACCGGGCAAGAAAAAGCTTTGCCCTTAGGGCCCCGTCGTCCATGCACGGAGGTTGCGGGACGGATCATACGATGGAAGGTAACGAATGGCTAAACTGATGGTGCTGGACAGTTTGCTTCGCAAGTTCGACCGGGCTTCGCACCGGCGGCGTGACTCGGAGTGGCTGTCCGACCAACTGAAAGCGCCGGCTTGGATCGTGCCCTCCTGGAAAGGCCAAAATTTCTTCGCCCATGAAGATGATCACCGGCCGCTTGCGATCCGCGTTGAGCCCCAGGCTTTCGACTCGGAGCCGATCGTGTTTCTTGGTACCCAAGCCGATGACCAGGCTTTATTTGCGTTAGATCTGTCGGCCCGGGCTGATACCCAGAGCGAAGCGCTCGCCCGATTGCAGGTCACTGAGTCCGCCGCCTTTTTCACCAACCTTCGAAGCTATCAGGGGCAGCTCACCCCGGCGGAACGGGGCTTGTTGTTCTACGTCCGCGCACTCACGCATTGGTACGCCACCCAGCGATTCTGCCATCTCTGTGCCTCGCCGACCTGCCCCGACGAAGCGGGCCACGTCATGGTGTGCACCAACGAGTCGTGCAAAACCCAGATTTTCCCGCGCACCGACCCGGCAACGATCATGCTGGTGCACAAGGAAAACCGGTGCCTCTTGGGGCGCCAGCCAAGCTGGCCGGAAGGGATTTATTCGACGCTGGCCGGGTTTGTGGAAGCCGGAGAGTCCGTGGAGCAAGCCGTCATCCGCGAGGTTAAAGAGGAGACCTGCATTGACGTAACCAACCTGCGGTATTTCGGGTCGCAACCCTGGCCCTTTCCCCAGTCTCTAATGCTCGGATTTCACGCGGAGGCAATCAATACTGAGATTGTGTGTGCGCCGGAACTGGCCGAAGTCCGGTGGTTCGACGTCTATGAGACCCATGCATTAATGGCCAGGCTCGACCTCCGTTACCCCCACCTGGACACCATCGCCCGGCGGCTTATCCGGGCGTGGCTCGAACGGGCAACGGGTAGCGGGTAACGGGGGCCGTGTGACGGTGCCAATGCCGTACCCAGGCCACCTGGGCGGCTGTTTCCGGGGAACTCGAGCGGCGGTTGCTTTTCTGGTTTGTTTGCCAGAGGCGCGCCAACTCTGCGAGCGCCTCATCCGCCGTTCGCCCTTGTTCCTGGAGCCAGCAGGCAACGACCAGTCCCGTTCGCCCGATCCCACCCCCGCAATGCACGTAAGTGATCCCGTCCTGTTCCACATCGGCGTTGATGGTGTCCAGGATGCGGCGCATGACGTCGGGCCGTTGCGGCACGCTGTAATCCCGGATCGGGATGCGCGCGTACGTCACCGCGACGCGAAGGTTTTGCGCCTCGGCCATCAAAAGCGGTTGGTAGTTTTCCAGCGGTTCGTCCGCTTCGGTTAAGTCCACAAAATGCCGGATGCCGGCATTCAGGAAAGCGCGCAATCTGACCTTTGCCTGTGCCCGGGACGGGTGACCCGGGTACTCACCGGCCAGCAGTTTGCCGGGTAATACCCAATAGGTATTCGGGTCGGGCTTGGTCATGGAAAATACTTATCGGCAAAAGGTCAGGGATCTGAAATCCCTTTTGCACAATCACGGCCGTACGCCGGAGCCATCGACCGACCATTCGCCGAGCATTTTCATCAGGAGCAGCGCATTCTGGGGCGCACGGGTATTTACGTCGTTGTTGAAATAGGCAAACCCGGTCATACCCCGGCGTGCGCAGTCGCGCAGAAACTCAGCCCAGGGCCGAAGTTCTCCTTCCGTGTAATCATGAGCGGCACCGCCTTCGAGGCCATGAAACCGGACGTAGGCAAATCCCGCCGTCAACTCATGGCAGGCAGGCATTCGCAACGAACTGACGGCCACCTGCGCAACCCCGGCCGCCCGCAGGAGAGCGAACGTGGCGGGATCCAGCCACGACGGATCGCGAAACTCCATCGCATGCGCCAGATCCCGGGGCAGCGTTTGTAGAAAACCCCGCAGCCGGTTCAGGTCCTTCCGCATCGAGCCCGGCAATTGCCAGAGAATGGGACCGAGCCGCCCCTCCAATCGCTGGCAACGCTCCATCAAAATGTCGAACGACTTTGCGCCGGGCAGCAGGCGCTTGTAATGCGTGACTGCCCGGCTGGCCTTGACGCTATACACAAAACCGGGAGGCGCCTGTTGCCGCCAATGGGTAAATGCCGCCTCCGTCGGCAGCCGGTAGAATGATGCGTTAATCTCCACCGTTGGGAATTGGCGCGCATAGAAGCAGAACCGATCTTTGGCCGGGAGCGCTGCCGGATAAAATGATTTCGCCCAATCCTTGTAGATCCAGCCGCTTGTTCCTACGCAGATCTTACCGGCACACCCCGGAAAGCCGTGCATCACCGGAACTGAAGATGCCATTTCAGAACGCATTTTCGGCAAACGGTACGGTCAGTCCGGGATCTCCCGCCGTGACCGTTCCGGACGTTTCAATGGTGGCATTTACCTCCGTTGCGCGACCGCCCGGGCTGGTTCAACCGAACATAACCACGTCACCGGACGTTATGGCTGGCACCCAGACTGATCAATCATCCCGGGCCGGGCGCGAACAGGAGAAGCACGAAGCCGCCGAGATCGAAGAACGAATCGCGCCCAACGCCGGCGTGGTCTACGCCACCATCGTCCGTCAGGGCGAGGAAGAACTCGCACGTCCTTATTCGGCCCTGGCCTTTTCCGGGCTCGCGGCAGGTTTATCGATGGGATTTTCCTTCATCGCGGAAGCGTTACTGACTTCGGCGCTGCCCGACACACCCTGGCGCAACCTCATCACCAAATTCGGTTACAGCTTCGGTTTTCTTATCGTCATCCTGGGCCGGCAGCAACTGTTTACGGAAAATACGCTCACCCCGGTTTTGCCGCTGTTGGACGAGTTTACCTGGAAACGCCTGCTTCAGGTATGCAAATTGTGGGTTGTCGTCCTGATTGCCAACATGGTCGGGGTCTGCCTGCTTGCCTGGGTCCTCGCCACGGTACCGGTGTTTGATGAACCCGTGCGCCAGACGTTGAAAGTGCTGGGCGAACACGTTTTTACCGGCCCCTTGGTCATCACGTTTGTCCGCGCTGCCTTTGCCGGATGGCTGATCGCCCTGATGGTGTGGCTCCTGCCCTTTGCCGAGACCGCCCGGGTGCTCGTCATCATCCTGCTTACCTACTTGGTCGGGCTCGGCCGATTCGATCACATCATCGCGGGTTCGACCGAGAAGTTCTACCTTCTTTTCACCGGTGCCGAGGACTTCGGCTCGTTCGTGTGCCGATTCTGGCTGCCGACGTTGTTAGGCAACATGTGCGGGGCGTCTTACTCGTAGCGGCGCTCAACCATGGCCAGGTCACCTCCGGCAAGTAGGAGAATGCCACAAATGCCACAAATAAACGATCCTTTACTTGTGGCGTTCGTGGCATTTTCCAGGCGCTCGGGATTCCCGAGCGCCTTCACGCTGTCTGCCTTGCAACCTGTTACGCGTTACTCGTCACCGGTTGTCACAGGTCAAAGTACATGAAGAACTCGTACGGGTGCGGCCGGAGGCGTAACGCATCGTATTCCTTGGTCTTCATTTCGATCCAGTTATCGATGAAGTCCCGGTTGAAGACGTCGCCTTTGAGCAAGAACTCGTGGTCCGCCTGCATCGCTTCGATCGCGCCCATCAACGAATCGGGCACGCTCGGCACCTTGGCGAGTTCCTCCGGCGGCAGTTCGTACAGGTTTTTGTCGAGCGGATCGCCCGGGTCGATCCGGTTCTGAATGCCGTCCAATCCCGCCAGCAGGAGCGCGGCGAATGCCAGGTACGGATTCGCGGCCGGGTCCGGGGTGCGGAACTCGATGCGTTTGGCTTTCGGGTTGGCCGAGTAAGTCGGGATACGAATCGCGGCCGAACGATTCCGGGCGGAATACGCCAGGTTCACCGGCGCTTCAAAACCCGGCACCAGCCGCTTATAGCTGTTGGTAGTCGGGCTGGTGATGGCCGTCAGCGCGGGCGCATGCTTGAGGACACCGCCAATATAGAACAGCGCCATCTCGCTTAAGCCGGCGTACCGGTCGCCTGCGAACAGCGGTTTGCCTTCTTTCCACAGGGACATGTGGGTGTGCATCCCGGAGCCATTGTCGCCGAAGAGCGGCTTCGGCATGAACGTAACCACCTTGTTGTATTTCTTCGCGACGTTCTTGGTGATGTATTTGTAATACATCATGTGGTCGCC
>JAFAUY010000443.1 GCA_019243005.1 Verrucomicrobiota bacterium
GAGGACTGCAGAAACAATTCGGGGACGTTCCTCCGTTGATTTTGTGCCGGGCGCCGATGCCGGCCGAAGCGTTCCGGGATGAACTGCGCAAGGCACTGGCCGACAACTGGTCCGAGGCGGCCCGGATTCGCCCGGCGCTTCTGGCGAGCGCCGCGGCGCAGATTCGCGTCAACGACGCTTTTCGTGAACGCGTCTTTGACCGGCTGCAGGCGCGGCTCCAGTGAGGGAACTCGACCCTGCCCGGGATGGCCGGGCCATTTGCCAGGAGACAACCGTAATGGAAACGATTCAGGCCGGTATGAACGAAAATCCAGTCCCGCAATCCCATCCGTTAGGGCTGAGCTTTACCCACCTTTGGGTGGCGGGTGCTGGGTGCCGGGTGGGGGTTTTTGCCCCGGAGGGGCAGCCGGAGAGTAGCCCGGCACTTCAGTGCCGGGTAGGCCCTCTAAAAGGAGCTCCGTCCCGTAGGGACGGTAGGGAAGCGTGGGTGCCGGATGGTGTGCAAAGGGGATGCCCCCGCCGGATCGCCGTTTTCGCCTTAAGGCCGGTTGCGGTCCAGGGCATGCCGCCCGCCCCTTCCCAGCGTCCCGACGGGACGCGATCCGTTTCTAAATGCCCACCCGGCACTGAAGTGCCGGGCTACTATCAGGCTGCCCCTCCGGGGCAAAGACGGCTCCCCTCAAAAACGGCGGGTAACGCCAAGCCGTTTCGGGTGGGTTAGGACCGCGACGCGACAACGATGAGAAGCACCGCCAAATGGATTTCCCCCAAAGCCCGTGGTCCCCAAGCGAGGAGGGTGGGTGCCCGATCATGAGCGCCGAGAATAACTCCAATCCCGGAGTCCTCTCTGGGAGCACCAAAGTCACGATCGGAATTCCCGTTTACAACTGCGAACGGTGGATTGCGGATACCATCCGCGCCGCGCTGGCACAGACGTGGGAACACAAGGAAGTCATCGTCGTGGACGACGGTTCATCCGATGGCACGCCCGAACTTTGCCGGGACTTTGGAGACAAGATCCGGTTTGTGGCCCAGGGGCGCCGTGGCGGCAACGCGGCACGAAATCATCTGCTGCGCCTGGCGTCCGGCGATTGGGTGCAATTTCTCGACGCAGATGATTCGTTGCCGCCGGAGAAAATTGCGGTCCAGCTGGGTTCGCAAGAGGCTGCCGGCCACGACGTGATTTGCAGCCCGGTGACCTTCGAAAAGCGGGACGGTGACCGGCTCGTCCGGCGGGATTCGCAGCGGATCGCTCACCCGGTCGATTGGAAAGCGGAATGGTTGCGCTGGAACCTTCCGCAAACCGGCGGCTGCTTGTGGCGCCGGACGGCACTGCTCCGGATCGGAGGTTGGAACGAGGATTATCGCTTCAACCAGGAATACGAGCTTTATTTTCGTGCGCTGAAGGCGGGTTTGAAGTTCGCCCTGGTAGACGGTCCGCCCGCGATTTACCGGCTCTGGTCCGAAGACACGGTCTGTCGAAGGGACAGATCCGGGGTTGTGCTCGGCAAGACCCGGCTGATCCATGCCTTCCTCGACTGGCTGGAAACGGTGATGACGCCGGACAGTTGCTCACCTTACCGGCGCCTGGCCGGAGTTGCATGCTTCGAAATGGCGCGCACGCTTGCCGCCCAGGATCTCGCGCTGGCCCGGAAATATTTCCTGGATCGACGGCGCGAAGGGTTGATCGCCCTGGATGGACCGGCCGCACCGTGGAAATACCGGTTTACGCTCGGTTTGCTCGGCTTCGCGGGCGCCGAAAAGCTGGCCCGGCTCACGCGACGCAGCTCGGCCGCAACGGCCATTTGATGCCCAACCGGCTGTCTCGATGATGAGCAAAGCGATTTCGCTCCTGATTCCCTGCTACAATGCGGCTGCCTTCCTGCCGGGACTTTTCGAGCAGGTCAGCCGCCAGACCATCCCATTTAACGAGGTGATTATCTACGACGACCACAGCACCGACGGGTCGGCCGAACTGGCTGAGCGATTCGGCGCCAGGGTGCTCCGAGGTTCGAGAACGCGCGGCCCGGGTTTCGCCCGCAACCGCCTGCTTGAGGCCGCCGGCTCGCCCTGGGTGCATTACCATGATGCCGATGATTGGCTCGCGCCCCGTTTCGTGGAACGGATGAGCGATGCCCTGATTTCGCCCGATCACGGGGCGGCTTGCGCCTTGCGGGTCGTGTACCTGGACGGCTCGGAACCTGATTCGGTGCTGCGCTTTCCGGAGGTTGCGACCACGGACAACCTGGTGGCGCTGATGATCACGCAATTTATCCACCTGGATGCGCTGGTATTTCCCAAACACCTGCTCGAAGCCGCGGGCGGCTTCATCGACCAGATGCGCTTCAGCGAAGATCGCGATCTGCTGGCGCGCATCGCGGAAACGCCCCTTCGTTTCGGCTACGTCGATGAAGCGCTGGCCACCTGGACCAAACACGCGCGCTCACTGACGCGGTCGCGTCCGACGCTGGCGCAAGCGCCTTACCGGCGCTGGTACATGCACCGTTGTTACCGTAAACTCAGCCGGCGACACCGTAAAGCCATCGGCAAGCAGGCGCTCTACGTCGCCTGGATGTTCTATTTCGACGCCACCGGCTCCGAAGCCGGAGCGTACCGGCGCGAAGCGCGCCGCTGGATTTACCTGGCGCGCCTTTGCGACCAGCGGTACGAATCCGGCAGCTCGCTGCCGGAACGCCTTGTTTCCCGCCTGCTCGGACCGGAAGCGGTTTTTTTAGCTCGACGCTGGTATGCGAATCGCCTTTATCGTCGGACCTTTTCCGGTCCTGTCTGAAACCTTTATCCTTAACCAGATTACCGGGCTGCTGGAGCGCGGCCACCAGGTGGACATCTTCGCGCTCGCCCGGGCCCCGGCCGGTCCGGTGCACCCGGACTTCGAACGTTTCCACCTTCACGAGCGAATTTGCTACGTGGAGGCGCCTCCGGATCGGGTCCGCCGGTTGGCGGTCGCCGCCCGGACCGCGGTTCGCGCGTTGCGAGCCCGGCGGCTCCGGCCTTTTCGGGCGCTTGACCCGTTCCGGTTCGGGCGCGGAGCCCTGAATTTATCGCATTTCACCTGTTGCGCCCCCTTCATCGGTCGCCCGGACTATGACGTCATCCACAGCCACTTCGGGCCTTCCGGCCTTTTCGCGCAGCTTTTACGCAGCGTTGGCGCGCTTCGCGGCCCGCTCATCACGACCTTTCACGGCTACGATATCTCTTCCTACCTGCGAGAGCAGGGCCGTTGGGTCTACGCCGGCCTGTTCCGGCAGGGCGATGTTTTCACCTGTTCCAGCGACTATATCCGGACCCGTTTGGTGGCGGCCGGGTGCGACGCCCGCAAAATCATCCGTTTCAAACTCGGGACGGACCTTTCCAAGTTCCGGTTTCAGGAACGCCGGCCGGGTGCAGATGGCCGGGTCCGCATTCTCACGGTGGCCCGGCTCACGGAGAAAAAAGGGTTCGAGTACGCCATCCCGGCCGTGGCCCAGGTCCTGCCCGCCTTTGGGAACCTTCGTTACGACATTGTGGGTGACGGGCACCTGAAGGGCCGGCTTTCTCAGCTGATTCACGACCTCGGCGCCGGCTCCGGCATCCGGTTGCTCGGCTGGAAGAATGAGGCGGAAGTCCGCCAGGCGTTCGCCGGCTCGCACCTGTTTCTCCTCGCCAGTGTGGAAGGCCCGAACGGTGACGTTGAAGGCCAGGGGTTGGTTTTACAGGAAGCCCAGGCCATGGGTCTGCCGGTGATCTGCACCCGGCACAACGGGTTTCCCGAAAGCATCCTGGAGGGGCGCTCCGGTTTCCTGGTGCCCGAACGCGATAGCGACGCGCTGGCCGCAACCTTGCGGCACGCCCTCTCGCAGCCTAAACGCTGGCCGGAACTGGGCCGGACGGGTCGGGACTACGTGGAGCGGGAGTATGACCTGGAGAAGCGAAACGACGCGTTGGTGGAACTTTATCGGAGCTTGCAAAAACGCGCGCCGGGTCGCGCCACCGAGCGCAACTGCTTGAAATAAGCCCGCGTCTGCTCTTCGCGGCACCCATTGTAATCCTTTACGCTGTGAATGATGGCGTAACCGCGTTTGATCAGTTGCTCAGGGGCGGCCATCAACCCTAGATGTTTCACCCCAAAAACCTCGCGTTCGGTCTCACCCTGTTGAATCAGAAAGCCGGTCGCCTGGACGCAGAGTGCAAGGACCGTGTCTTCACCCAGAGGCGTCTTCAGCCAAAGCAGCGGATCATCCAGGTATTTTTCCCGTTTGAGGGCCCGTACTGCCCGCATCGAGATTGCGTAGCCGCCGCCGGAGCAGTGCTCGCCCAGGCGGTAGCCGTTGAGCAAGGCGCGCCGGACGACGTTGCGGATGCGGCCGTAGCGGCCGAGGCAACCCACCTGTACCGACATTCCGCCAAGCGGGGTTCGCCGCCACACGGCCCATTGCCGCAACAGCTTTTCGAGCGCCGGCGCTGATGAGCGATCGCGATCCGAAGCGGGACTGAATTGGTAGGCGCCCATGATGCCCAGTTCCGGCCGGCGCCGGAATTGTTCCGCAACACGTGGTGAAAACGTATCGATGACCAGGGAGTCGGTGTCGAGTTTGACCACAAAATCGTGATCGGCAAGGTGCGCCGCCGCCTGGAGGGCAGCCAGGGTCCCGGCCGCCGCCCCTGAACTCCAGCCGTCGCCGCGGCCGCGCCGCGGGTTCGTGATCACCGCGCAAGGAATATCGCCATCACCGGCGACTTCCTGGCCGAGGTTCCGGCCTTGAAGATGGTCATCCACCAGAACCAACGTGTAATTGCCGGCTTCAAACGTCTGTAATGAATCCAGCAGGTCGCGGGCCCGGACAACTTCCTCCGTCGCCGGGCCTATTGGGAGAATGACTGCGAACCGACCATCCATGGCGCGGTGCGTTTCCGGTGTTCACGAAAGAATGAACGCAACCATTCCTCCCTTTGTTGGGCATGATCTTTTACGCTGTGGACAATACTGTGTCCCCGCTCGATCAGCCGTTCCGGGGTGTCGGGCAGTCCCCGGTGTCTGACGGCGAACGGTTCGCCTTCAGCGTCAAAGCGTTCCAACTGGAAACCTGCGGCCGAACAAAGCAAGCCTAATAGCGGGTCATCGCCCAGAGGGACCTGCAGCCACAGAACGGGATCATCGAGCAGTCCCTGGGTGCGCAACGCGCGGATGCACGCCCTGGAAACGGCGTAGCCGCCGCCCGCGCAGTGTTCACCCAGACGGTACCCGTTAAGGATGGCCTGGCGCAGCACGTTGCGCATGCGTTTGTATTTGCCCCAGAACGCCATCTGCACGGCCACGCCTCCGGCCGGCGTCCGGCGCCAGACCGTAAACTGTCGCAGAAGCTTCTCCAAGGCGGGCGTTGAGGTCCGGTCCTTCATCTTCGCCGGGCTGAACTGGTAAGTGCCCAGCACCCCGGCCTGCGGGCAAGCACGGAACTTGGCCGCGACTTTTTCTGCAAACCGGTTAATGACCAGGGAGTCGGTATCCAACTTGACGGCAAAACCGGTGTCCTGATGGTCGGCGATGTGGCCAAGGGCCGCCAGCAACGCCGCCGCGGTACCCGGCCCCCAGCCGCAGCCCCTGCCTTTACGGGGATTAAGGATCTGGACAACCCGATTCTGCCGGACTAACTCCGGCGCAATTTGTTCGCCTAACCGGCGGCCGCAAAGGTCATCATCGATCAGGTACAAGACAAACTTGTCGCCTTCATAGGCCGAGAGCGACTCAACGGCATCCCGCGCCCGTTCTATCTCAATCGGCGCCGGTCCGATGAACAAGATCGCCGCAAACGTCTCAGTTGCCGGAGTGCCGTCAAACCGTCTCCGGGTCACCCCTACCTCTAGCTCGCACCGGGCGTTCATGTATCACCCTCCTTACAACCTGCCGTTCTGTCCTTCAGAACCACCCTTCAGGGCAGAACGCCTAATCCATGCAGGAACAGTTTCGCGGAACGTTTAATCAAAGGGTCAAGGTGCTTCGGCAGCTTCCCGGCGTCATATTCGAACCTGCCGAAACCGTGTTTTTTAAGGCTGCCGGACAAATGCAGCTTTTCACGCCAGTCGGCCGTCCGGGCGTGTTCCCAGCCGGTGAACCCGCCGGCAACCGATTTCAGCCGCGTTTGCAACCTAAGCTGCGTCTGTTCCGGCGACCGGTACTTGTAATGTTTGTACAGCAAACGTTTTGGGTAAACCGGGCCCATGTTCAGCGGCCAACCCGTGTCGGAGGGCCAGACCAGCCGCCGGCGGTCTCGGAAAAATCGAGGTTCTGAGTTGTCTACCGAGTAATAATTGAGTCTGCCCAGCTCCGCCTCCGGCACTTCCGGCCTTAACCGGTAGTCGGGGTCCACGTCTTTTTCGGTCAGGTAAAACTCGACGGCAATACCCCAGACGACATGGTAGGGCCACGGCACACGGGAAAGGAATTGCCGCGGGTTTTCAACGTAAAATTCGTCGGCATCCAGGTGACACCACCAGTCGCCGGGACGCGAGCCCGCACGAAACGCGTTAAAGACCTCCGCACGCAAACTTTCCTGGAAGACCTTGCCGTCCTGCTTCCAGGGAATGATTTTCTCGCCGGCCATGCTGCAGACCACCTCCCAGGTGTTGTCGTCACTCTGGCCGTCGTACACGATGATCCGGTCGGCCCACTCGGAGGCGGCCTGTAAACCTGCGCGGATGACGTCGCCTTCGTTCTTGACGACGCAGATGCAGTGAATCTTGAAATCGCGAGCCATGATCAAGAAAGGCCACAAATGCCACAAGCCGAAAAAGGCCACAAATGAAAATCCATCCACAGATTACACAGATTGACGCAGATTCAGGACATCCGCAGAACACGCAGACCACGCAGAAAGCAATCCACAAACCCGAAGCTTAACACCGGGCCTGCGGCGCTCACGTCTCCGTCCCGAACGCCGAACCGTACCCGTCGCGCATTACGCCTTGCCACTTACCGGACACTGAGTTTTGCCATTTTTCCACTTGTGGAGTTTTTAGTATTTCATTATAGGCCCTGACCCATGCCCGTAATTTCGGTCATCATCCCAACGCACAACCGGTCGCACTTCCTGGCGCGCACCCTGGCGTCGCTCCCGCAGGGGCCTGACGGCCTGCTCGAAGTGATCGTGGTCGATGACGGTTCCACGGACGACACCGGATCGATCGTACGAAACAGCGGGAGAAACGTGACCTTTCTTCGCCAGGAGCAGGCCGGCCCGGGCGCCGCGCGTAACCTCGGCCTGGAAGCCGCTTCCGGCCGGTACGCGGCGTTCCTGGACAGCGACGACGTCTGGCTGCCGTGGACCCTTTCAATTTACCGGCAGGTTTTACGGCGGTACCCGGCCGCCAGCTTTATCGCGGGCGCTCCCTTCTGGTTTACCGATGAAGCGGAAATCGACACGGCCGCCGCCGGACCCGCGGGCAAACTGGATGCGCGCTGTTTCCCGGATTACTTCGCCTCGGCGGCGCACCCGATCTGGCTGGGAGCCTCATGCCTGCTCGTCCGCCGGGATTGCCGCCCGCGCTTTGAGCCGAGCCACATGAACGCGGAAGACCTCGATTTCGCGCTTCACTTCGGCACGGAGCCGGGCTTTGTCTGGATCCGGCAACCGTGCACCTTCGGCTACCGGCGTCACGGCCCCACCGCGGTGGGGAACTTTGCGCGCACGCTTAAAGGGATCAATCACCTGGTGGAGGAAGAACGCCGGGGACGTTACCCCGGAGGTAACGCCCGCCGGCGGGAACGGCTTGCGTTGATCACCCGGGCGGTGCGGCCGCCGGTGGTCGAAGCCCTAAAGCGCGGCCAATGGCGGGAGGCCGGGGAGCTTTATCGCCGGACTTTCAGCTGGCACCTAAGCCTGCGACGCTGGAAGTTTTTGCTGGCCTGCCCGGCGTGGCTGCTTCCCCTCAGCGTTGGAAAAAGTGCCTGCAAAACCGTCCTGCCGACCTACGGATGAGCGAAGCTGTCGACCGCCGGTACCCGGCCGGAACCCGCGCACGGGTTTCGACCGTAATTCCCACAAAAAACCGTAAGGAAATGTTGCGCCAGGTATTGCGCGCCCTGCAGCAACAAACTGTACGCTCCGAAATCATCTGCGTTGACGACGGTTCGACCGACGGCACCGCCACGATGCTGAGGACCGAGTTCCCGCAGGTTAAAATGTTGCGCCATGAAGTGAGCCGTGGACCGGCCGCCGCCCGCAACGCCGGGGCAAAGGCTTCCAACGGCGAATTTCTGCTGACGCTGGATGACGACTGCATCCTGGCAATAGCCGATGCCGTCGAGCGGACCCTGCGACTCTTCGACGATCCGGATATCGCCGGGGTAACCCTGCCGTTCGTCAACGTCCGGCTGGACCGCCGGATCAGGACGGCCGCCCCGGATGCGCACGGCACTTTTGTGACCACGGATTATTACGCCGGCATGGTCATCCTCCGGCGCGACGCCTTCCTTCAAGCGGGCGGGTACCGTGAACCGTTTTTCATGCACCACGAAGAAGCCGACCTGGCCATCCGCCTCCTGAACAAACGGCGTTTCATCCGAAACGGGTCCCAGGCTTTGATCGAACATCACGAATCGCCGGTGCGAGACCGTCTGAAGCTCTGGCGGCTCGGGGCGCAGAACGCCGTCCTGTTTGCGATTTACAACGTGCCCTGGCCATGGTTTCCCCTTCACCTCGGGTCGACCATCGTCAAAACGCTGGTCTACGCCTGGCGGCGTGGCGGCGCGATTCCCGTTTTGCAAGGCTTTTATGCGGCGATCCCGATCGCGTGGCGGACGCTGAGCTTGCGAACCCCGGTTACCGGCCGGGCTTATCTCGCCTTTCGCACCCTCAAAAATGGCGGCGTCTTACCGCTGGATCGCCTGCAGGAGTTGTTAGGCCACCATGGTTGACCTCGCGTTTGCGGCCACCAACCCTTGCCACCTGTACCCGCTCGCGCAGGCCACCTCTGCGCTCGGGACCCGCACCACCTTCTACAGCGGCTACCCGGGCTGGCGGCTGGCCGAACCGCACCCCACCCACTTGCGGACCCACAGCCTGCGAACCCTGATCACCTACGGGCTCCTGCGGGTACCGGAACGTTTCCGGCCGCGCTCCCGGACGCTGTTCCTGTGGCAGGATCGGCATTTTGATCGCTGGGTGGCCGGCGCGCTGGCAAGGCACCATTTCGTGCACGCCATGCCGGGCCAGGCGCTGGAGACGTTTCGCCGGGCCAAAACCCTCGGGGTCACCACGGTGCTGAATCATGCCACGGGCCCGTCACGCCACTGGGTGCAGGTGATGCGCGGGGAGTACGAAAAGGCGGGGCTCTCGATCGAACGGGCCACCGTTTACGATGACACGTTCCGGCGGCGCGAGGACCAGGAGTACGCGCTGGCTGACCGGCACTGCGCGGCCTCGACCTTGGTGCGCGATCAACTCGTCGCGTTCGGCGTCCGGCCGGAACGGATCTGGGTCGTGCCTTATGGCGCCGCGCCCGAGGTCTTCTTTCCGGCTCCGGAGGGCGGCAGCCCCGTCAGGTTCAGGATCCTGTTTGCCGGCCAGGTCAGTTTGCGCAAAGACCTTGCCACCCTGCTCCGTGCCTTGGAAAAAGCCGGGCGGCCGGACTGGGCGCTGGACGTTTTCGGGAGTGTCGGGGCCGAGGTCCGGGGCGAGCTCGCCGCCTACCGTGGGGCAACGCCACTGACGGTGCATGGGGCCGTCGGCCAGCGGCACCTGGCGGAGGAGATGAGGCGGTCCTCGGTTCTGGTGTTACCTTCGCTGGAGGAAGGGTTCGGCCTGGTGGTGGTTCAGGCCTTGGCCTGCGGCACGCCGTGCGTGGTGAGTGACGCCGTTGGCGCCATAGATTTGATAAAACCCAGAACCAATGGTTCTGTCTTCCCGGCCAGGGCTGCAGACGCGTTAGCGGTAGAGCTCGAGTTCTGGGCCGGCCAACCAAGACGAGTGGACGGCGATTATTCCTGGACCGGTCCGGCCGGGATCCTGCGCCGCCTCTCAGAGGAAGCGCTCGGAAGTACGGCCGCTTTGATGCCAACCTCATGATTGATGGAACGAAACTTACTTCCCGCCCGAATGGCGGGGCCACGGTTTGCTGGCTGGCCGGCCTGTTCCTTTCGTACGTCATGCTTTCGGGCGAGAGGTCCACGGAGGTCGCGTCCCGTGCCGCCCTATGCCTGGCCGGCACCTTCGCGGTGGCAACGGGCTTCGAGATCCTGCGCAACTGGAAAGCCCTCCTTCGGCCCGATATCGTTGCGCTGCTGGCGCTTTACGGTCTGACTTTCTTTGAGTTCCTCCTGCCCCAGCCGCAGGTGAACGAAATGGTAAACGCCAAATCGATGCACACCGCGTGCGCCCTGGCGTTTCTGGCTTTCGGGTCCATGGTCGTGGGCCGGCATTTCGCGCCTCGCGCCCCGAAGTTCCTGGAAGACCTGGTCCAGCGGCCGACGCCGCCGCGGGTTCTGCTCACGGTTCTCTGGCTCAGCTTTTTCCTGGGCACTTTCTACATGCTGCTGGCCGTAAATTTCGACGTTCCGAAGATGATCGACGCCATGATGGGCCCGCGCTTCACGCAGCCCTGGGGCCGTGGACGGTACGGAGATGCTCGCGCCCTGCTCAACGAAGTGGGTGCCATGATCAACCTGGTGCCGCCGGTTGCCGGGCTGATCCTGTCGTCCCGGGAAAAATACCGGCCTTATACCTGGATCGCGGTGGCGCTCGTCTACGCGTTTTGTCTGTTCATGGGCCTCGCCGGTTCAACCCGCAACGTGCTGGCCGCCTACATCATCACCTTTCTGATCGCTTACAGCCTTAATCTCACCCGTAAGCGGATACCGGAGTTCGCCATCCTCTGCGTGTGCGCCGCAGCCGGTTTTTACGCTGCCTCAAAGATCATGCTCGAGACCCGCACGGTGGGCTTGAAGGGCTACCTCAAGGCACGATCCGAAGCGCGGGCGCTGCCTCACATCAGCTTTGAGGCTGCCGAGGCTGAGACCTTTTTTGTGGATCTCAACCTGGTTAACGTGGCCCAGTTGGCGGACGTTTTTCCGTCCAAGCACGACTTTTTGGGATTGGAAGTGCCATACGTCGCCCTCACCCATCCCATCCCGCGCGTCCTCTGGCCGGACAAACCGGAGGGGTTAAGCATCTCCATGGAGGACGCGCTCGGGGTCGATCCGGAAATGACCGTTTCCTCGACTTACATCGGTGAGTCTTACATGGCCGGCGGCGCTTTTGCCGTCGTCATCACCGGGCTGATGTTCGGTGCCCTGACGGGTTGGTGGGCCCGCTTCGCGGTCGGCTTGTCTTCAGGCCTCGGACTTCTGATCTACGCTTCCGGCTTTCTGGCCATCGCCATCTCCATGCGCAGCCTTTACGTCTTCAGCGTCGCGGTCCTGCCGACGATTGCAGCCATGGTGTTGGCCATGCTTTTAAACCCAAGAACCAGGCGCGAACCGCGCGGCACGGCATCAGGGCCGCCTTTCAACGCTTTCTGTGAATCAAAGCTTCCTGCCTCCTTAGCGGTCGCAGGCGACCATGCACCCCGCCCCGAAGGGGCAAGCGAACCTGGCCCGGGTTTACCCGTTAACGGTCATGCACGCTTTTAATCTCGGCGTCATTTCAGTTGTACCGTCGCCTTACCAGCGCGACCTGTTCCGTGCCCTGAACGCCCGTCCGGACGTGCGGCTGCAGGTTTACTACCTTGAAGCGAGCGCGCCGGATTCTCCCTGGCCGCAAGTGCCGCTGCAGCCGTACGAAACAATTTTACCCGGTTTCTGGTTTTCGATCGCCGGCGCCAGGTTCCACGTCGTCACCGGCAGGCTTGCCCTCGAACGGCACGATTTCGTGGCGCTGAATTCGCTGACTTCGTCGGTTGCGCAACTCCTGCTGCGATTCCGGCCGAAGCGCCAGCGGCTGCTCTTCTGGGCCGAGGCGCTCCGGGACCAAGGCAGCTCAGGGCGGGTACGGATCCAGCGATTTTTGTCCGATCCTATCCGCCACGTCGATGCGATCGTCGCGATCGGATCGCGGGCGCAGGCCGCCTACCGGCGCCGTTTTCCGGGCACCCGCTGTTTCAATGTTCCTTACCATTGCGACCTTGCGGCCTTCTTTGAACGCCCGCCTAAAACCGGCGCGCCGCGCGCCGAGACCGTTTTTCTGTTTTGCGGCCAACTGATCGCGCGAAAAGGCGTAGACGTGCTGCTGGAGGCCTTTGACCGATTGATTCGAAACGGCCACCGCGCACGCTTGCGGCTCGCCGGTCGGCGGGCGGACCTCGACCGCATGCTCGCCGGCCTTTCCGCGGCCGCCCGGGAACGGATCAGTTACGAAGGTTTCCTTGACCCCACCCGTCTGCCGCAACTCTTTTCCGAGGCGGACGTGTTTGTGCTGCCGAGCCGTTACGACGGCTGGGGGGTCGTCGTCAATCAAGCCCTGGGCGCGGGTCTGCCGGTGATCTGCTCCGAAGCGGTCGGCGCCGGCGTTGACCTGATCGAACCCGGCCTCAACGGGATCCGGTTTGCCACCGGCCAGAGTGCCGCGCTTGCCGCCGCGATGGAACGGTTCATCGCCCAACCGCACCTGCTGCGCGACTATGGGGCTGCTTCCCGAAAAATGGCGGTCGATTGGACCCCTGATCGTGGCGCGGAAAAGTGGGTGACGGTGCTTTCGGAGCTGAGCAGCGACGCCGGGTGATGCGAATCCTGCTTGTTTCATCCAGTTCGGGATCGCGGGGTGGCGGCGAACTCTTTCTTTTGAGCCTGGCTGAGGCCTTGCGCGCCCTGGGCCACGAACCGAGCCTTTGGGCCTCAAACCACCCGCAAATGGATGAACTCGCACGGAAGTTTTATCCAATCGGGCCGGTCCGCCGGGAATCCTACCTCAACACCTATGACCGCCGGTTTCGATCGTTCAGCGACGCCGGCGACCTCCGGTCCGGCCGGCGTCTGGCGGCGACCTGGAGAAGGCTTGCGCCGGACGTCGTGCACCTGAACAAACAAAATCTCGAAGACGGGCTCGACCTGATCTGGGCCGCACGTTTCGCCTCCCTGGCCACCGTTTGCACCATCCACGTGACTCAGACCGCCCGCTACCTTAACGCCCGGCACGGCTGGGCGCGCGACGCGGTCGCGCGAGCCGTCCTGCACCGGTACCCGGGCCGTCTGGTCGCGATCGGCGCGAGCCGCCGGTCGGACCTGAATCGTTTCCTTGGATGGCACAACGGGAAAGGTGCAGCCCTCGTCGAGAATGGCGTGCCGCTCCCGAGCCGGCAGGATCTGGCCCGTCTCCGGCATGAAACGCGGTTACGGCTCGGCCTGCACGACGATCATTTGCTCGGCTTGGGGGTTGGCCGCATGGTCGAGCAGAAACGGCCGCGGTTATTTCTTGAGTACGCCGCGCAGCTGGCCGCGAGCGAACCGCGAGCGAAGTTTTGCTGGGTAGGTGATGGGCCGCTGCGGCCCCAGTGGGAAGCGGAGGTCGGCAGACAGGCGTTGAACGACCGGGTACTCACGCCCGGTTGGACGCAGGAGGTGCTCCCCTATTATGCCGCGGCGGATTTCTTTTTACACACCGCGGCGTATGAAGGGCTGCCGTTAGCGCTGTTGGAGGCCATGGGGTCGGGCCTGCCCTGCGTAGTTACGTCGAATTTGTATAATGACCTAGAATTTTTACAACTCGCCCGCGTCCTGCGCGCGGGTGAGGAAGGGTGGGTCGCCGCGCTTGCCTGCGCTCATCAGAGGCAAGCGCTCGGCGAGCGCTGCCGCGACCTCGTGGCGCGCCGATATTCGGTCGAGCGGATGGCGCGGGATTACCTCGCGCTCTATGAACTGGCCGTTGCGGGAAAATAAGTATGCGTATCGGTTACTTTATTCCGCCGGCGCCACTGCGCGCCGGCGGCTTGGATCTGGCCATCAGCAGCCTCGCCAAGGCACTGCCCCCTGCCGGGCTTGAAATCATCATTGAACCCGGCGCACTCGACGGCTTGGATGCGGTACACCTGCACGGGCTGTGGCAACCCCGATTTTTCCGACTGGCCGGCGAATGCCGTACTCGGGGCCTGCGCTACGTCGTGTCCCCGCATGGCATGCTGGAGCCGTGGGCCTGGCGGCATCGCTGGTGGAAAAAGTGGCCCTACTTCTACCTTCGGGAACGTTCGGTGCTGAACCGGGCCGGTGCCCTTCTGGCCACCAGCCGCATTGAAGCCCGGAACCTGCAGCGGTTCAGGTTCAAACCGTCCGTCGTCACCCTGCCACTCGGTATAAGTTGCTCTACCCGAGATGGTTATGATGAAGCGCGCGCCAGTTTGAATTGGGGCCGACATGAGTTTGTGCTGCTGTACCTTTCCCGGCTTCACCCCAAAAAAGGTCTGCACCTGCTTCTCGCCGCCCTCGCCGGTCTGGGCCTGGATCCCCATGCTTACCGCCTGGCGGTGGTGGGCGATGGGCCGGAAGCTTACCTCCGGCGGCTCAAACGGATGGCGAAGGCAAACCAGGCCAAATTGCCTCGCATCGACTGGATTCCGGCCCTTTGGGACGACCGGAAATGGGGGTACCTCCAGGGGGCCGACCTGTTTTGCCTTCCGACCTATTCGGAGAATTTCGGGTTGGCGATTCTGGAAGCCTGCCAGGCAGGCACACCGGTTCTGACCACGCGGGCAACACCTTGGGTTGAGTTTCTCGGCAGGCACGGTTTGCCGGTGGCAGACCCTGAAGTGACATCGATCCGGGAATGCCTGACCCGCATCCTGCGGGCTGGGAAAATACCACTCGCGCAACGCGCCGGCCTCGCCTCAGCCACCCACCGCGAATTCGGTTGGGACCACCTGCGGGCGGGCTACCGCCGGCTGTATGAATCGGCGGCCTGAACCCAACTTTCCCGGTCGGTTTTGGGGGCAAAATTTTGGCAGAGAGAATTTTATTTATTGATCTTATACTTAATATGGTTATACGAGTGGCGGGCGGCGATGGCGGCCCTGCCCCTTGTCAATGACCGCACCCTTTGCTAGCTGCTTCAGTCTCAACGGCAGGACAGGGGAGTTATGCCAATGATGTCGACAGGAGGTCTATCGAACTTAACGCTAAGGACGGGTGAATTAAATGTTTATGAACGACGCACCGCGCTGGGTTGGGGAATCAGTTGGCTACCGGCATTTACGCTGGTCAGCAACGATCTGCTGGCATGGCCTGCCATCTTCCTCATTTTTTCCGAACTTCGGACGCTGCTGTTCGGGGCGCCGGGTGAGATCGTCTGGCAGATGTTGGTCATCCCGGCGGTGATCACCGTGCTGACGTTCCACATCCTGGGCGGCTACGACCGGCGCACCAACATGCTTAGTTTGTCGTATGCGGTCGAGCATTTCCTGGGGCTGGCGGTTGCCATGATGGCTTCGGCCGCGTCGGTGTATGGCCTGTGCACTTTCGGATCGGTCACGCAGCCGAGCCGGCTGTTCTTTTTCGTGGCCTTCATGGCGTTCGGAGCTCATGCCCTGGCTACCCGCCGCTGGATCACGGTCGCCCTCCGCAGTCACCATGCGGGTCGTCATCTCGTTCTTCTGGCCGATGCCGATTTGGCGGCACGGTTTGCCGCTCTGTTCGGACAACGGGGGATGGACCAGGAGTTGCGGATTTTTTCCAACTTCGAGGATGCGTCCCCGCATCTGAACGCGAACGCCGATGGGCTCATCGTCGGGTACAAACCGTCCAGCCTTGACCCGCAATTGGGACAGCTTCTGGCTTACGTGCATTTCCGGCATATCCCGGTCTACACGCTTGAATCCTTTTATGAAACTTTCTGGCGCCAGGTGCCCGTGCAAAGCATCGAAGCGTGGTGGGCCTTCGCGCGCGAGTCACTCCTGGTTCGCGACTCCATTTACGACCACGTCAAACGCGTTTTCGATTTTGTCGTCGCGGCGGCGGTCCTGGTCCTATGCGCACCGCTGATGCTGCTGGTTGCCGTCCTGGTACGCCTGGAAAGCCCGGGGCCGGCGATCTTTCGGCAGACGCGGATCGGCCGTGACGGCCGGCCCTTCACGCTTTTCAAGTTTCGCTCAATGCGCAAAGGTGCGGAAACCGGCTCAATGTACACGGAAGACCGGGACCCGCGCGTGACTCGGTTCGGACAAATCCTGCGCAAGACGCGCATGGACGAACTTCCGCAACTCTGGAACGTGCTTCGCGGTGACATGAGCATCATCGGGCCGCGGGCGGAGTGGATCAAATGCGTCGAACGTTATGACGGCGCGATCCCGTTTTACGGCTATCGTCACCTGGTCCGCCCGGGCATTACCGGTTGGGCCCAGGTAAACTACTCCTATGGGGCCAGCAGTGAAGATGCCGAAGAAAAATTGAAGTACGACCTGTACTATATCCGGCACTATTCGATGGCGCTCGACTTCGCGATTATCCTGAAGACGTTACAGACCATGCTGTTTGCCAAAGGCCGTTAAACCGACTCGAAAAACGCCGTTAAGCTCACCCATCCGTACCGTATAAAAACTTGCTTTGGAAACGCATCCGGCCTGTGCGCCGAGGCGCCCTTTTCCGTTTACACGCCCCCGCCTGGGTCTTCGTCAGGAACGTGCGGCGGGGGGCGCTCTGCGACGGGAAAGCCTGAATCCACGATGATTCCATTCGTCACCACGCCGCACCCGGCAACGGCGGCCCCGAGATGGCCCGGTGCGCTGGGGATCGGCGCCCTGTTGTTTCTGCTTTGCTCCGTGCCGGCCGCTCAGGCCCAGGAGCCGGTACGCGCTTCCCTCTCGCGTGCGCTGGGCAACCCTAACTTTGAGCCGTACACGGAAAGCGCGCTGTTGAGATTCGGGCCTGTGCAGGGTAATCTGGACGCCGGTGTCTCTCTTTATTATACCGATAACGCGTCGCTCTCGAACACGTCCACCAGCTCGCGGTTGCAGTTGAATGAAAACCTGAACCTGGACTTGCTTTGGCCCTTCACGATTCACAACTCACTTCACCTCCGCCTGGGCGCGTCGATCGGACAGGTGCTGGTCGGCACCGGGGGGGACCGGTTCAGCCTTGCCCTGGCGCCCGATTCGGAAATCAGCTGGGCGCTGGGCGTCGGGGATTTTCGGATCCGGCTGTATGACCGCTTTGCGGTGATTCAAGATCCGACCACCGATCCCACGGTCACCCACGTTTTCGACCTCAACCGTTTCCGCAACGACGCGGGCACCACGATCGACTGGGACCTGAACAAACTCGTGCTGACGCTGCTGGTGGATGATACCTACGTGACTCAAAGTGCCCGCACCGATAACCAGGTTCCCCTCCCGTCGATCACCAACGGGGATCGGAACACCATCCGTGCCAGCTTGCAAGCCGCCTATCAGCTGACGCCCACCGTGTCGTTCGGTCCTTCGTTTTCCGCCAGCGAGAGCTCAGGGACATCGGCCACCGAAATCGACGCCATCAGCCCGGGTGCTTTTCTGAAAATGCAACTCACCCGTCTGACCAGCTTCCAGCTCGAAGGAGGCATGAACTTTTTCAGCACGCGTTACCCCGATGTCGGCGTGATCTTCCTCAACCAGCAACGCCTGCCCACCTCCGATTATTACATCAGCGCGGTCCTTAAAAACCAGGTGACCCGGTTTATCAACTTGAGCGTATCGGTTTCGCATGACCTGGATTATGCGGACGGGCTGACCGCCACGAAGCGCACCCTGGTCAGCGTCGGCGCAAATTACCGCGTTAACAAACGCGTTTGGATTGACCTCGGAGGCTATTATGAAGATGGAACGGTGTTGAGTCCCCTGAATGGGGGCGATTACAGCCGTTTCAGCTTCTCCGCAGGCATGACCTGCCGGCTGGGTCCGAAGCTTACAACCGCCCTGCAATACCGGCATACCCAACGGGCAGCGAACAACGGCGGCTTCGCTTTTGTGAGTGATGGGCACCTCTTTACGGAGGCTGCCAGCCAGGGAAGTTATAATCAGAACGAGATCTCCCTCAGTGTTAATTATGCGTTTTAGTCACCTCCTGACCGTCTGTGCCATCCTCGGGCTTTCTGCCCGTTCCGTCTCAGCCCAAGCCCTGCCGGAGATGTCCACGGCGTCCATCGCAAGCGGCAGTTCGTCCATCGGCCTGACCGGCGTGGTCAAATCGATGGATCAACTCGACGGCACCACCCACATCAACGTCGGCGACCAACTTAACTTCCGTATCGTTGAAGACGAGGAGCAACCGGTTATCCTGACCGTCAGCGACTCCGGCCAGGTGGAAGTCCCTTATGCCGGTAAGGTCCAGGCGGCCGGAAAGACGCCTCGCGAACTGGCCTACGATGTAAAACGCGTGCTGGAAGGTGGTCTTTACAAAAAGGCGACCGTTTTAATCTCGCTTGACCGGCGCACGGTGCAGTCACCCGGAACCATCTACCTGACCGGAGAAGTCAGCCACCAAGGGCCGCTCGAAATCCCCCCCAACGAACAACTCACGGTAACGACGGCCATCCTGCGCGCCGGCGGCTTTTCGGATTTTGCGAACCGGCGCAAAGTGAAAGTACTTCGCAAGATCGGCTCCGGAGAAAAAGTCTACTTGGTCGACGTAAAACAGGTTCTGGACAAGGCGCGCGGCGACCTTGATTTCACGGTCAAGCCCGGTGACGTCATCATGGTGCCCGCACGCATTATCAACTGGTGAACACCCGGCAGAGACGGCCGTTTTATTTATGGAATCTTTCGATTTCGAAGCCTTTCTTTTTGAAGTTCGGCGCTTTTGGTGGCTGATCCTCCTCACCACGATCGCCGCCCTTGGCTGCGGGTACGTGATTCACCTGCTTGCGCCGGTTGAGTACAAGTCGGACGCGAAAATGGTGGTGGGCGGCAAGCTCAACATCCCGTCGGCGTCGGTCTACAACGAACAAGCGGCCGCCGCAGATTTTCTCGGCACTCAGGCTGCCGTCATGCAAAGCCGCGATGTGCGCCGTGACGCTGACAAAGCGCTCCGGCAACAAGGCAAGTCACCGCCGGACAAGGGGGTGGAACTTCAGGCAACCTACATTCCGAAAACGACGGTGTTCATTCTGGAAGCCACCAGCACGGACCCGGACTACACCCGGGCTTACCTTCAGGAAGCCATCCGGGCTTACGTCGACCTGCGCAAACGGATGCGCTCGGAGCAGTCTCGCGAAGCGGTCTCCGCGCTGGCTGAGGAAGTTGTCCGGGTCCGCGGGGAAGTTGACGCCGCCACCCGGGACCTGAACAACTTCCAACAAAAGATCAGCGTAGGCTCGCTCGAGGACGAGGTCACGGCCGAAAACGCCTACCTGGCGAGTCTGCGCAAGCGTTATGCCGACCTGCGGCTGCAGAAGTCGATTGCGGTGACGGGTGCACCCGATCCGAACGTCGCGGCCGCCGCCGCCATTCAGGCCGCCGATAACAATAACCTAAACGGGGTTCCGCCTGATCAGGCCGGCCAGCAACTGCCCGACCAGCAACTGTTTCAGGCCAGGCAAAACCTGACCATGCTCGAGGCGGAAAAAGCACGCCTGCTGAACAACCTGCGCCGGGACCACCCCAAGATCAAACAGATCGATCTCCGCCTCCGTCAGGCGCAGAACCTGGTCGTCTTTCTGCAGGACCAGATAAAACACGGGAACACTGAGCGGGTGGAATCGATCGACCGCGAAATGACCGCGTTGCAGGACGAGATTGCCCAGCGTGAGCAGAAGATCAGCCAACTGAACCAGAACATCGCCGAGTACCAGACGCTGAAGGACCGGTTGGCCAGCAATCGCGAAACCTACCAGCGTTTGACTAACAGCGTGCAGAACATCGACGTGGCCCGCCAGGTCGATCAGGAGGTCATCAACGTCCTGGAGAGCCCGTCGGCGCCGGTTCCGGTGCATACCCGCCTCCTAATCACGCTCGCCGAATCCTTGGCGGTCGGCCTGGTGCTGGGGGTGGGGGCGACGTACTTGTTCTCGCGACTGGCACGCCGTTTCCAGACCATTCCGCAGGTCAAGCGGACGCTTGGCCTGCCGGTGTTCGGCAAAATCCTGCACGACGGCTGGATTACGCGCCAGCGGACGGTCCTCGATTGTACCCGCAAACATATCGGCTTCGCCGAATCGTTCCGGAACCTTCGTTCCACGCTCCTGCTGCTTCCGCCAAAAGTGCGCGACCGTCGCTGCATCGCGGTTACCAGCGCCTTCCCGAACGAGGGTAAATCGACGATCGCCGTGAACATGGCCATCGCGCTGGCGGCCAGCAATTCGCGCGTACTGCTGATCGACGCGGATCTCCGGCGCGGAAGGCTGCACCAGTTGCTCAAAGTCAAAACCGGTCCCGGCTTCTCGGACCTGCTCATGCGCAAAAGTTCCGTTCAGCAGGCCATTCATTCTACCCGGATGCAGAACCTGATGTTGCTCCCGTCCGGTAACCGGGTACCGAACGTCAGCGAACAAATTTTCCGGTCTGACTTTGACCGCACGCTCGATGAACTCGGTCAGAAGTTCGATTACGTTATCCTCGACACCCCGCCGGTGCTTGCCACCGACGACGGCCCGACGATGGCGGCCAAAGCCGACTGGGCGCTTTTCGTCGTCCGCCTCCGGTACAGCCGCCCCCGCGAAACTGAAAAGGCGTTGGAGGAACTCCGGATGCGCCAGGTCGAAGTACCGGGCGTGGTGGTGAATTCCGTAAGCAAACGGGATACCGGACACAGTTATTACCATTACGCCTACTCAGTGGAAGACCGGCCGTTTGCAGGTATGGGGTTACCTGAGCGATTGTAACCTGCGCCGATTCAGAACCGCCCCCGGTTGGAGGTGGAGTTGAAGCATGGGTGAAAACCGGATCGTGTTGATGATTCTGTCTCACGTGGGATCCGGCGGCGACTGGATCGCCGCGGATTCTTTGGCGGGCGAACTAAGTAAGCGCGGATGCACCTTACATCTCGGCGCCAACTATGCTCGCAGCAGCGTCGACCGGAAGTTTGCGTTTTCTGAAAAGCTGCCGCTCAATGAAGGTTTGCACGGGTTGGTTCGCTCACTGGGCTGCATCGGGCAGTTCGACCCGCGTACCGCGGTGATTCACACCCACAGCACCAGCGCATTGCTTTTCGGGATCGCCCTCAAGCTTTTTCGCTGCCGCCGTGCGAGCATCATCCACTCGTTTCACCTGCACCTGCTCGACCCGCCTTTGGCGCACTTCGGCAAGTCCCTGCTCTACCGGTTCCCGAACCGGCTCCATTGCTCCAGCCGCGATCTGGCGGCTTATGCGGAGACCTATTACGGAATCCCGCGCCCCAAGATTGTCCTGTTGCCGCTGGGAGCGGATGACGAACGCTTTTGGCCCCCCACGGCCGCCGAGCGCGCCCAATACCGGCGAAACCTGGGGTTGGATCCGGCTACTTTTACCCTGCTGTTTGCAGGCCGGCTTAATCCGGAAAAAAATGTGGACCTCCTCTTGTCGGCACTGGCGAGGGACGGAGGCACGCCCGGCAAGGTTCATCTGCTGGTAGCCGGTACCGGTCCGCTCGAACCGCACCTTAGAGAACAGGTGAAGGAGCTCGGGCTTTCGGAAAGGGTGACCTTTTTGGGTCATGTGAAAGAGTTGTGCCCGGTGTACGGCGCGGCGGACCTGCTCGTCCTGCCTTCGAAAGCGCGTGAAACCTTCGGGCTCGTCGTGATCGAGGCCGCCCTTTGCGAGTTGCCTTGCCTCCGCTCGGACACGTTCGGCGCACGCGACCAAATCGAGGACGGCGTCGACGGCGAAATCTTTCGTCACGGAGACGAGACAGACCTGCGCCGGCGCCTGCTGCGGCTGATGCTTGATCCGGAAAAGGTACGCCGGATGGGGCAGGCCGCCTACAAAAAAGCCAAGGCGCAATTTACGTTAAATGCCCTCGGCGAGCGGTTTGACGGGTTGATTGAAAACCTGGTTAACGCGAAGCGTGTTGGCGCTGTCGAATAACGAGTAACGGGATCACCGACGCAGCCACCTCCGTACCCGGGCCACGACCACATCCCAGAGCTCGTTGATGGAGAGCTTGGATGCAAGCAAGGCCTCCTCCGGCAGCGGCACATCCGGATCGGCAAAGCGTTTTACTTCCTGCACCAACCGCTCGAGTTCTGCCTGCAGCGTACCTTCGGCGACGGGTGCGGGCAACGGACGGCCAAACGCAATGAACACAAACGGGTTCTCCTGGTCCCGAAAGGCGTACCGGAGCGCGCACGGCAGAATGGCGACGCCGGCCAGGGCGGCGATGAACGTGGCGCCCCGTCGCACGCGGACCGGTTCGTCGGGCGCCATCAGCTTGCCTTGCGGGAAGATCCAGACCGCCGTGCCCGGCTGTCTGAGCAGCGCCTGCGCGTGCCGGACCGTCGCGACCACCTTTTCCGGTGCGTCCAGGTCGACGCCAAAAGCGCCGGCAAAACGGAAAAACCAGTAACGCCGCAAGTGCCGCTCTTCCTGAAGGACAAAGAACCGTTTACGCAGCCGTTGCGCCGTGAGCAAACCCACGACAAAGCCGTCCCACCAATTCGTGTGGTTGGCGCACGCCACCAGGGATTGCTGCCGGCCCAGTTCCTTGAGCCTCTCGGACCCGACCAGGTAAATGCCTTGGAAGCGGCGACGCAACGCCAACCAGATAAGGACGCGCACAAACAGAACGAACGAAACCTGGCGACGGGCTTTCAGCATGCGACCGCAGATCCGCGGTTGGCCCGGGTGCGCCGGTAATCGCGGTACGCCCGTCCGGCCAACGCGACTTTACGTGCGAGCGAGGTGCCGGCGCGCTGCCGGAAAACGTCGAAATTCTGTTTTTCAATCTCTTCCAGAATGCCGGCGTAGAGATGTCGCATCATCCAAACCGTAAGCTGGGAACCGTCGTCGGCCAGCATCGGAATGCTTGCCTCGGAACGAAGGTAGAACGCCCGGGCCCGCGCGATTTGAAATTGCATCAACTGCCGGAACGGTTCTGTAACCCGGCAGCGCGCCAGGTCCTCGACGTCAACTCCAAAACGGGCCAGTTCGTCGGCCGGCAGGTAAACCCGTCCCCGCTCCCAATCTTCGCGGATGTCTCGCAGGATGTTGGTCAACTGCATGGCAATCCCTAATTCTACCGCCTGCTCAGCGCCGTGATTGCCGGCAAGACCCAGCACAGGGCACATCGCCAGCCCGACCACCGAAGCCACATGATAACAGTACCGGCGAAGATCATCCCACGTCTGCAGCGCTACCGGCCCGGTATCCATTAGCACCCCTCGGGTCAAGTCTAAAAACGGCTCCGGCGGTATCCGGTAAAGCTTAACGGTATTGGCAAACGCCAGGGCAAACGGCGGGACAGCAACCTCCCCTGAAACCAACCGCGCGAATTCGTCCCGGACCCGGGTGACCAGCGCGGCGCCGTCGACGCCCGGGCGGTGCTGGTCGATCAGATCATCAAGGTAACGGCAAAAGGCGTAGATCGAGTAAGCCGCGACCTTTTTACGTTCAGGCAGCGTGAAGGAGGCAAAATAAAAACTCCGGGCATGCCGGCGGGTGTTCTCCCGGCAATAGCGCTCACTTGCCTCGAGCATCGATTGCGCGGTGCGATCCGGCCGGTTGCACCCCGCAGGGGTGGCGGACATGGTCCTTAACTGGTGTTTCCTGCAAGCATGCCGGAAGGCTGCGCCGGGTCGGAGTTCATTAAACTGGCACCGCCGGCGCCGGCACCACCCGGTCCAGGACTTTGGCGCTGCAGAGCACTCCCGGCAGGCCTGCCCCGGGATGCGTACCGGCGCCGACGAAGTACAGCGCCCGCACGTCTTCACAGACATTATGCGGGCGGAACCAGGCGCTCTGCGTCAGCACCGGCTCAAACTGGAAGGCAGACCCCGCGTACGCGTCCAGTTCGTGCTCGAAGTCCACGGGGGTCATCATGCGCCGGGTGACGACGTGGCGGCGCAGATCCGGGCACCATCGTTCCAACGAGGCCAGAATCTTATCGGCGTACGCTTCCTTGACGCCGGCCCAATCGACGCGCCCCTGCAGATTCGGCACCGGTGAAAGGACGTAGAAGCATTCACACCCCTCAGGCGCCAGCGTCGGGTCGGTCCGAGTCGGCGCATGCAGGTAGACCGAAAAGTCGGACGCCAGAACCTTGCGACTGAAGATGTCCTTGAGCAACTCGCCGTAGCGCTCAGTCAGGATGATCGTGTGGTGGGCCAGGTCCGGGTAAGTACGATCCGTACCAAAGTACAACACGAACAATCCCATCGAATAGCGCATCCGTTGCAGGCGTTGGTCGGTCCACTTCCGGCGCCACTCCGGAGCGATTAGTTTGCGGTAAGTGTTTGCCGTATCCCCATTCGACACCACCAGCGCGGTGCGGTACTCAACGCCGCTCGCCAATCGCACACCGATCGCGCGCCCCCTTTCCACCAGGATCTGCGACACCGGCGAGTTAAGGTGCAGCGTGCCGCCCATCTCACGAAAGAGTTGCACCAGGGCGTTTACCACCGCCCCGGTGCCGCCCATCGCGAAATGCACTCCCCACTTCCGTTCCAGAAAGTGAATCATCGAATAGATCGAACTTGCCTGGAACGGGTTGCCGCCGATTAACAAGGGGTGAAAACTGAAGACCTGACGCAGCTGCGAATCCTGCAGGTAATGGCAGATCAGCCGGTAAACCGATTCGTGCGATCGCAAACGGACAAGGTCCGGCGCGATTCTGGCCATGTCCCAAATAGTCGAGAACGGCTGGTCAGCCAGGTCGATGAACGCACGCCGGAAGATGGCTTCGGATTGTCGCACAAACCGGTGGTAGCCTGCGGCGTCGGCGGGGTTGAACTTCTCGATTTCGGCCAGGATACGGGCCTCGTCGCCGGTATAATCAAACCGACGGCCGTCAGGGAAAATGATCCGGTAATACGGGTCACAGGGGACGATGGTCAGGTAATCGGCAATTTTTCGTCCGGCCAGGACGAACAATTCCTCGATTAGGAAGGGCGCCGTAATGATGGTAGGACCGGCATCAAAGGTGAACCCATCCTGTTCATAGACGTACGCCCGCCCGCCCGGCTTGTCCCGCATCTCGAACAGGTGGACATGGTACCCCCGTGCCTGCAGGCGAATCGCCGCCGCCAAGCCGCCAAAGCCGCTGCCGATCACCGCCGCCTGGAGGTGGGGACTGAGCCGTTCGGGCAAAAATGCGACCGCTCGCGTGCAAGTTGTCATGAGGCTTGAATCAGGCGCCGGATCGTTTGAAGCAGGTTATGCAGGCCCGCCTGAATTTCCGGCGCCAGCATCGGTGACTCTACCGCCAGGAAGGTTTGCTGAAACAATGCCTCCACCAACGCCTCCTGCTCGGCCACGGCCCCGCTTTTCAAAATGAGCCGTTGCAAATGGCGAAGCTCCGATGCGGTGCGTGATTTCTGCCCGGACAAGTTACGCAGCCGCATGCGGTCTTCCGGCCCGAGGCGGTCGTAAGCGGTGCGCAGTAACAGAGTCTTTTTACCTTCTACCAAGTCATCGCTTACCCCATTCTGAACCCCGCGCACGAACTCTTTCAAATCATTTTGAATCTGGAACGCCAGACCGGCCGGCTGCGCCACCGCCGCTAACTGGCGCAACTCCATTTCAGTAAGACCAGCAATAATTCCGGCGAGAACCAGGGGGCATTCGAAGGTATACCGGGCGGTCTTGCAGTGATACATCCATTTGATTTCCCGGACACTCACCCGGGAGATGCAGTTATCGCCGAGGAGGATGTCGGCAATCTCACCATAACCCGTGTCAAAAACGTATTCCAGAAGTTTGGAAAGCAAGGTCGCCCGCACCGGAATGCGCGTATCGATGATGCATTTTTGCGCCAGCGCGAAAAGCAGGTCACCGAAAACGATGGTCAGGTTAGAACCGGTACGCACCGGCTGGTTGCCTTCACTCCGGTCTTCCAGGGAACGGTGCAGCGACGGCAGGGCGCGCCTTAAATCAGAACTATCGATCAGGTCGTCGTGGATCAGCACGAACGCGTGCAGCAATTCCAAGCCGGTCGCGACCGACACAAGGTCATCAAGTAAATGCGCCGACCCTGCCGGCTGAAACAGTTCCGTTGCCTGCAGGAACAGGAGTGGCCGGATGCGTTTACCCGGCCGCCGGACGTATTCCAGAAGCGCCTCATGAAAGAGGTCCAGGCGTTCGCCACCGTATAGCTGAGTCAAGCCGGCCAACTTGCGCACGAGTTGGTCGTCTACCAGCCGGCGAAAGACTTGCGGGTGAGTAGGCGTAAAATTTTCCGCCGGTAGTCGCTGAGTTAACGGTGCCACGTCCAAGAGTACGTGAGGTGTAGATGTTTGGATGCGGAACCCGTTACCCGATTGCAGCCGGGTCAGGCCGGGGTATGGTGATGCCGGTAACCCTTTTGCTTACATGACGTTTGCCGAACGTTTTCGCGACCCGAACCGTACGTTGTCCGCCAGCGCCCGATCGTTTCAGCGCCTCCTGGAGCCTTTACCCGATCCGGGGCTCGAGGCGTTGGCCCGGCGCGCGGCGGCCATCACCCGCAAGCATTTCGGACGTACGATGCGACTTTTTGCTCCGCTTTACCTTTCCAATGAATGCATCAATAACTGCGCCTATTGCGGTTTTTCCCGTGACAACCCGATCCTGCGGGTGACCCTTACGGTCGAGCAGGTTCTGGCCGAGGCCCGTTACCTGGCTGATCTGGGGATCCGCAACCTGTTGCTGGTTTCCGGTGAACATCCCAAATATGTGTCCAACGGGTACCTTGCCTCGGTGGTGGCCGCGGTCCGGGAGGTGATCCCGGCGGTGTCCCTCGAGGTGGCGCCGATGGAAGTCGAAGATTACCGGCCCCTGGTGGCCAACGGCGCCGAAGGGTTGGTCGTTTACCAGGAGACTTATGACCGCGCGGTCTACCAGGAGATGCATACGTCCGGGCCGAAACGCAATTTCGATTGGCGCCTGGAGTGTCCCGAACGCGCGTTTGCGGCCGGGTTCCGTCGTCTGGGTATAGGCGTTCTTTTCGGCCTGGGGGATTGGCGGACCGAAGCGATGCATTTATTTGAACACGTGGAATTTCTGCTGCGCAAATGTTGGCGGGCACAAATCACGGTGAGCCTGCCGCGGCTGCGCCCGGCAGCGGGCGGCTTTCACCCGAGAACGGCCTTTTCAGAACGTGAGCTCGTCCAGCTTGTCTGTGCCCTGCGGGTCATGCTCCCGCAAGTTGGTTTGGTTCTCAGCACCCGCGAACCGGGGCCGCTCCGGGATGTCCTGATGCCGTTGGGAATCACCATGATGAGCGCCGGCAGTTGCACCGCGCCGGGAGGCTACACCGGCCAGGGTTGCGAATCGCTCCATCTCACCATTCGCGGACGCGCCGCGGCCGCCACGGTTGCCCACGGAAAGGCTGAAGCGCAGTTTGCCATCGACGATGACCGCTCACCTGAGGAGGTCGCCGCGGCGTTGACCCGGCTCGGCCTTGAGCCGGTCTGGAAGGATTGGGATCCGGCCCTCACCCTGGCAAACGCATGAGAATCCTGCTCAACGGCAACCCTTCGGTTCAGCCCGACGATCTCACGGTCAGCGAACTGCTGGCCAGGCTTCAACTGCCTGAAAAGGCGGTCCTGGTGGAGCGAAACCGGGAAGCGGTGGCGCGCAAGGATTTCAACACGATGCGTCTCATTGAAAACGACGCAGTGGAGATCGTGCAGATGGTGGCGGGCGGTTGACGGTTGGCGCCTGGCCAGGCTGCGGACCCGGGCGCCGGCTGGATTTTTCGTACAGAGCTGAGACATGGGGCGTTTTGCACCGGAAACCATCGAACAGGTTGCAGCCGCTACCGACATCGTCGAGTTGATCGGAACGTACTTCCCCCTCAAACGCGCCGGCACCGAATTTTCAGCCCTTTGTCCGTTTCACGACGAAAAGACGCCCTCGTTTTACGTCAGCCCGTCCAAACAAACGTATTACTGCTTCGGCTGCGGCGCCGGCGGGTCGGCTTTCCAATTCCTCATGCAGTATGAGAACATCGATTTTCTCGAAGCGGTCCGCCGGCTCGGGCGCCGTGCCGGCCTGACCATTACCGAGCTCGATCGAAGCCCGGAAGAGGAAGCCCATCGGGAACGCCGGAGCCGCCTGCTACGGCTGCACGCCGAAGCCGCGGCCTGGTTTCACCACAACCTTTTGCGGCTAAAGCAGGCCGAGCACGCGCGGGCGTACATGCAGCGGCGCGGCCTGAACATCGACGTCGCCAAACGCTGGCAGATCGGTTACGCGCCGAATAGTTGGAATCACCTGGGCCGGTGGGCGCAAGGCGCGGGCTTCCGGCGCGAGGAGTTGCTGGAGAGCGGTCTGGTGGTGCTGCGCGACGGACACCAGGGGGAGCATTTTGACCGGTTTCGCGACCGGCTCATGTTTCCCGTTCGGAACGACGTCGGCGAAGTGATCGCGTTCAGCGGACGCGTGCTCGATCCTAACGCCTCGGGGGGCAAATACGTCAACTCACCCGAAACGAGCCTCTTTTCAAAAGGGAACATCCTGTTTGGGTTTGACCGGACCAAACGGGCGGTGGCCAAGGCGGGGGTCGCCATCATTCTGGAAGGCCAGATCGATCTCATCACCTGTTTCGAAGCGGGCATCGAGAACGTCGTTGCCCCGCAAGG
>JAFAUY010000146.1 GCA_019243005.1 Verrucomicrobiota bacterium
AGTATGGCGACTTCAGCCGAAAGCCGGTCGTTGTCGCCGAACCGCAGTTCCTCTACCGCAACCGAATCGTTCTCATTAATAATGGGCACGACCGAGCGGAACCGGAGCAACTGTTCGAGGGTGTTACGGGCGTTCCGGTAACGGGTACGGCTGTCCAGATCCTGATGGGTAAGCAGCAGTTGCGCGACCCGCAACTGGTGACGGGCGAAAAGCGTTTCGTACAGGAGCATCAACCGGGATTGACCGACCGCGGCGCATGCCTGGATGGAGCTCAGGTCTTTGGGTCTTTCGGGTAAACCCAGCAGCATGAGTCCCGCACCGACGGCGCCGCTGCTGACCACGATGCATTCGTTACCCCTGACGTTGACGAGTTCCGCGACTTCGGCCGTCAGGCGTTCGAACTGCGCCGTAGCTAATGTGTTACTGGCCGATTCCGTGAGAATCCCAGTGCCGAACTTGATCACCAACCGCTTGCGTTTATCAGACATGGAGCGGTGACATTATTGTCACGGGTTGACCGGAATGCCAGCGTTGGCGCATAGGTAACGCCGTTCGTGAATATTTTCTCCCTTATTCGTCAGCAAGCGGAGTCACAACCCGATCAGGTCGCATACCATAACTTCAACGACCCGGCCGGTCCGCTGACCTATCGGGAACTCGTGGCCAAAGCCGAGGCCTTCGCCCGGCGGCTTCGCGCTCGCGGGGTACGCCCCGGAGAACGGCATGGATTGTACCTGGACGAAGGTTCAGATTTTCTCGTCACCGCCCTCGGCCTCCTCGCGGCCGGCGTTTGCATGGTGCCGATGGGCACCTTCCTGCCTGGAACGGAGGTTGATTACATCGTGGCGGCAGCCGGGCTGCATGCGCTTCATACGAACCGCAAGGCAGGCGGCTTTCGGAAGGCAGGCGCCCCTACCATCGACAATCACGGCGACCAGGAATTTCGGGCCGCCTGCCCCGCTTACATCCGGTTCACCTCCGGGACTACGGGCCGGCGCAAAGGCGTGCTGCTCAGCCATCAGACCATCTTCGACCGCCTCGGTGCCGCGGATCAGATTCTCCGGATCACCCCGCGGGACCGGGTCTGGTTTCAATTGCCGATGGCGGATCATTTCGTCGTTTCGGTCCTGCTTTACCTTTCCCGCGGCGCCACCATCCTGACGGCGTCCTCGCAAACCGATGAAACCTGGCGGGCGCTTGCCGAAACGCATGCACCGACCCTGATTTACGGTTCCCCGGCGTTTTACCGGGAATTGAATGCGTCGCCGGTTGCCGCCTTGCCTGAAGTACGCTTGGCGATTTCAACCACCTCGCTGCTGCCGCAAAAAGTGCAGCACGATTTCCGTAGCCGCTTCGGCCGTTGGTTGAATGTCGCGCTCGGCATCATCGAAGTGGGTCTGTTGACGCTCGATCAGATGCATGCCAGGCCGGGTTCCGTCGGGACGATGATGCCGGCATACCAGGTGACGATCGTGGGAGCGGATGGCCGGCCCGTGCCCGCCGGAGAACTGGGCGAATTGCACGTTGCCGGCCCCGGCCTGCTCGACGCCTACCTGAATCCATGGCGGCCACGCCGGCGCTTATTGGGCGAACACGGCTTTCCGACCGGCGACTTCGCCCGCCTGGATTCCGAACGCAACCTGTACCTTGCCGGGCGCGGGCGCAGCCGGGTGACCGTCGACGGCCTCGTTTTCTTCTACGAGGAAGTGGAAGCCGTGCTGGACGCGTTACCGGGAATCGCGGAAAGCCGTGTTTACCTCGATAAAGCTTCCGGCAAACTGGGTGCGCAACTGGTCTACGAGGCCGGTGCAACCGGCTTGAAGCGGATTGAACCGTCGCTGTTTCCCGATTTGCGCATGGCACCGGCCTTCTTGACTGCGGTAAATTCGCTGACCCGAACGACCAACGGCAAGCTCTCGCGCGCGGAATGAAGATTACACCCGTTCTCAGGATGGTTAAGCTGATGATCTTTGCCCCGGAGGGGCAGTCCCGGAGGGGCGATCGAGAGTAGCCCGGCACTTCAGTGCCGGGTGGGCCATTTAAAAAGCGGTCCGTCTGCGATTCGTATCAGGGATATCCGGCCGCACGACTACGGCGGTGTCCGCCAATTAAAGTAAGGACGCTGCTGGTCGAAATATAGGGAAAAGTACATCGATGTTCCCGGCGCGAACAGCAGACGATTAAGTAAGAAACAAAGACAGAAACGAAAACCAGCTCGACCAGAGGGGGAACACGTTCTGGGGGCCGATCGAGCTGGTATTTCAGATCATAGAAGCAAGGTAGGCACTCAGCAACAAAAATCGTTTCAAAAAGACGTATTTTTGCCCGACTGGGCAGCAGGGTTGTCTTCTTGTGACCACGTTCCGATACCAGAGGACCGCAAACTTCCGCCAGAACGCCGCTACGGGAGGGTGATCGAGGCTTAAAGCGCCGCAAGTAGATTTTGGTTGCCATGCCGCCCGAAGCTGGAGACTCTTGGATCTCGCTCCAATGTTCCACCCGCAGGGTTTTTTCGAGACTCGCGGCCGCTCCCAGCGGTTGTTTCAGCATGCACCTGCGGAAACTGCACGCTCGGCTGACGCGTTGCTCGAGTTCGTTACAAACCTATTCCAAGGGCGCGTGGATGGTTTCCTGCCCTGCGATACGGCATTTCACGATCTTAAACATACGCTGGAAGCCACGGGGGTGGTGCTGGATTTATTGACCGCGCACCGGGAAAATCCTCAGTTCACAACGTTGCGCGACTCTGACTGGCTGCTCGTCTTTGCGGCCGTCCTTTTCCATGATACCGGTTATTTGAAGCGGACCGGCGATTGCGAAGGCTCTGGGGCAAAGTATTCCGCGATCCACGTCGGAAGGAGCTGTTTTCTGGCCTGGGATCTTTTGCCCGCTTTCGGTTTTACGCCCGACGAACTACGCCAGGTTCAGAACGCGATTTGCGCAACGGCGGTGACGGCGCGCATGGACCAATTGCCTTTTCGCAACCCTCGCGAGTGGTTGATGGCGGCGTTCGTCGTCACCGGCGACATGCTCGGGCAGATGGCGGCGCCGGATTACCCGGAGCGGTTGCCAGGCCTTTACCTGGAATTTCGTGAGGCCGGAGCCTTCTCGCATTTCCGGAATTCAAGTTTCGGCGCTTATCAGAGCCTCCAGGACTTGCTGGCGGGAACGGAAAAGTTTTTTTACCGGCACGTTCTGCCGACCCTCGAAACGGAGCTGGGTGGTGTTTACCGGCTGCTGACAGACGGGTCGGGCTGCAACGTCTATCTGGACCATATGCGCCTCAACGTTGCCCGGGTAAGCGGTATGGCCAAACTGCTCGCCGATGGCAGCCCCGACACGACCCTGCCCCACCGGCTCTGAACCCGCGTAAGGTGAGCCGGCCGCCGGCACCGTGGCCGGCCCTGTGCAATCGTATCCCGAAATGACCTGGCTGCCCTCCGTTGACGCCGTTGCCCTTAAGCGCCCGTTTCGTTCCCGCTGGCTCTGGGCCGGGATCATGGTCTGGGCCGTGGCCTTTGCCGCCGTGGTGGTGCGCGTGGCGGTTGGAGGCAGCCGAAATGACCTGTTTCCAACCTATCAGCAAGCCGGAGTCGCCTGGGCGCACGGCCAACCCTTGTATCATACTCATCAAGGATTCATCTACACCCCACTCGTCGCCGCTTTCTTTGCGCTCCTGGCATGGGTTCCGCCGAACTTAGGCGCAGCCCTCTGGCGTTTACTCAACGTCATCGCTTTTCTCTCTGCCGCCCTCTGGTGGTTTCGCCGGAATCAAGCGAACGCCAATGCCGGCCGGCAGGGCGTCTTTCTGCTGCTCCTTTTTCCGATCTCACTGGGCAACCTGAATAATGGCCAGGCAAATCCGTTGATGATCGCGCTGCTGACCAGCGCAGTGCTGCTGGCGCAGGCAAGGCGTTGGACCCTCTCGGCTCTCTGCGTCACCACCGCGGCCTATTTCAAGGTCTATCCGCTGGCGGTCGGATTGCTGCTGGCCGTGATCTATCCCAAAGAATTCTCGTGGCGATTGCTGCTGGCTCTGGCCGGAGCCGGCCTGCTGTCGCTCGTTTTACAACACCCGGATTACGTCATCGAGCAATACCGGCGATGGTTTGAGTCGCGACGGACGGATCCGCGCCGCTACGACATCGACATGGCGCCACGCGACCTTTGGATGCTGACGCGCACGCTCCACCTGCCGCTGACGGAGACCCTCTACGCCTTGATCCAGGCCGCAACCGCGGCCGCTCTGGCCTTCGTTTGCGGATGGGGACGCTATCGTCATTGGCCGGAAGAACGCCTGCTCCACGCGGCCTTGCTTCTCGGCTGCGGTTGGATGTTGCTGCTGGGGCCCTCCACCGAATCGGCTACCTACGTTTTACTGGCCCCGTTGCTCGTCTATGCCCTCTTCACCGCCGTCCGGCACCCGATCGGAATGCGCAGCCTGCTCTGGGCGAGTTACGGCATCCTTTTACTGGGATTGGCCCTCAACAGTTTCCTGCACCTGAAAAAGAACATCTACCTTAAATCAATCCAACC